>JAWKNW010000012.1 GCA_041391505.1 Rhodothermales bacterium | reverse complement strand
CGCCGGCTGTCGACGGTATTGAAGATGTCCTGGATGCCGTTCATGAGCAGAAAACCGTCGAACCCGATGATCTGGTTGTACGGGAGGCCGGATCCAAAATTCCAGCGGGCGCTCACGTCGAACGATTTGATCTTGGTGCTGACGAGCACGTTGAGCTGATGCCGGCGGTCGTGCGGGGGCCGGAAGCGGAGCCGCTCCACGCCGTACCAGATCGGTAGCGTCGCCTGTTTGGCGTTATACCGCACGGAAGACAGTCCGTAGTTGAAATACGCGTACAGCCGGGGCCGGCGCACCTCGATCCGGATGTCCGACCCGAAGGCCCGTCCGTCCGCGCGCTGCATGCGCGAGGTAAAGCGCGGGAAGGAGGTCCATTCCGCGATCCAGATATTCGTGAAGTACTTGTAGAAGGTCTCGGTGGAGATCTCCAGCCAGTCGTTCGGATGGTAGCGGTAGCCGGCCACCGAGTGATAGGCCTCGGTGAGGTCCACGGACGGCGCGCTGACCCAGGCGGTAAAGACGTTGGTGGCGTCGCGCCGGTCGGTGAGGCCGATCACTTCCTGGTGGTACTTGCCGGCGGCGGCGCTGACCTCGTGGTTGCCGCGTTCCCAGACGACGCGGGCGCGCGGCTCGAAGAAGCGGTTGATTTCATTGCCGGTGAACAGCTGCGCCACCACCCCGACGCGGGCGCGGAGGGTGGACGAGATGTGGATGTCGGGCTCGAGGAAGATGCCGATCTTGTGGCGCCGGCCGATGCCCAGCTCCAGATCCTGATAGAGGCCCCCGAGCTGCGCCTCGAGCGACGGCGCGCGGGCGAAAACGCCGTACTTCCACTCGGTGCGGCCGATGAAATTGGTGAAGTTGACGGCGTAGTTGAAGCTGTTGAAGGAGGAGACGCGAACCGGGTCCTCCACGGGGCCGAGTTCGTTGCTCATCCGCGAGATCGAAAACAGGAGTTCCCCGAGAAAAGGCTTCGACCCGGACAGGAAGAGGTACCGCATCCCGTAGGCCGTGTTGTGCCACCGGACCTCGTCGAGTACGCGATCGACGCTCGGCTCGCCGAGGGTGCCGGCATCGTGGGTTGTGAGGATGCTGAACGAGAGCTGCTGGTTCTCGTTGAGCACCATGTGCAGCTTGCCGAAGGCGTCGCCGAAGTTGTACGGCAGCGGCTGCCCGAGATAACGATCGGCGCCCTGTTCGATCACCGACTGCCGGAACGACCCGAGAATGGACACCCTGTCGCGCTTCAGCGGCGCCTCGAAGGTCGCGCCGCTGACGAACGGGGCGATCGACACCGAGCCGGCGGCCCGCTTCTTGTTGCCGTTGCGCGAGTAGATGTCCAGCACCGACGAGATGCGTCCGCTGAACTGGCTGCCGAACCCGCCGGCGTAGACGTCGGCGCGGTTGATGATGTCCGACGGAAAGGCCGAATAGAATCCGAGGATGTGAAACGGCTGGTGCACATACATCCCGTCGAGCAGCACCATGTTGTGGGAAGGCTCGCCGCCCCGGATGAAGAACTGCCCGCCCCGGTCGCCGATGGATACGACCCCCGGCATGGTGCCCAGATAGGTGGCCAGGTCGCGCGAGACGTCGGGCGCCGGCACGAGTTTGATGTCCTCCGGGCGCACCGTCTGCAGCCCCGCGGTCACCCGGGCCGACCCGCCCACGCGCTCGGCCTCGACGAGCACCTCCTCCATCTCGGTCTCGCCGTAGGTCAGCGACACGTTGATCGTGTGAATGCTCCCCGGCCGCAGCAGCAGGGTATCCCGATAGGGGGCGTAGCCGATGTAGGAGACGCTCATCAGATACCGGCCGGCCGGCACCCTGGACACCGTGTAGACGCCGTCATTATCCGTCACCGTGCCGAAGAACGCGCCGTTCTCGTTGTCGAGCAGCACGTTGACGCCCGGCATCGCCTCGCCGTTTTCCTGATCCGTGACAAAGCCGCGCACCGTCGCCGTCTGCGCCATCGACGGACGAACCCAGAACAACGTGACGCAAAACGCGAGGAAGAGCAAAAGGCCAGCGAACCGCATGTCCGGACACGCAGCGCACCTACGACGGCGCAGGGTAGAAAATGCGAACATACGGCTGCTACTCCGCAGGAGGGCGTTGGTTTGCCGGGATCGAGGAACGAGGGCGGTAATGTAGGGTGCCATCGCCCATGAACCAATCGCGCGAGCGGGGATGCGGTTCGGGAGCAGGGCTGCGCCGCTCTTTCACTCCTGCTCCCGAACGCCGCTCAGCCACCAGCGCCGCGCGCCGCCTTATCGCGAGGACAGGTCGGTGTAGACGATCTCGACGTAACGCTCCATGTTGATGAAGCCGGCGCCCCAGGACTCATAGTCGGCCACGGGTTTGGCCGCCTGCACGTCTTCCAGCGTCTTGCCTTCGGCGACGAGCTGCATGATGGAGGCGCGCGTTTTCGTGAGCATGTCGCGATAGGTCCGCAGATCGGCCGGCGTCGACAGCGGGCCGTGGCCCGGGATGATCTTCGTATCGTCGTTGACGATGGCGAGCGCGCGGTTCACCGCCGAGATCACGCCGTCGATCGACCCGCCCGATCCGAGATCGATGTAGGGGAAGCGGCCGGCGAAAAACGTGTCGCCCATATGGATCACATTGGCCTCCTGGAAATGGATCAGCGCATCGCCATCGGTATGCGCGTGCGGGACGTGGATGCCGTGAATCGTGCCGCCGTTGATATGGAAGCTGACGTCTTCGGCGAAGGTGACCACCGGCAGGGCGGCTTTCGGCGAGGGCGGCGTGGTGTTGTTTGCGTCGCGGAACTGCTCGGTGCTCATCCGCTCGTACACGTTGTCGTGCGCGACGATCAGCGCCCCCCCGTTGCCCATGTTCTCGTTGCCGCCGGTATGGTCGCCATGCCAGTGCGTGTTCATCACGAACCGCACCGGATTCGGCGTGATCGCCGCGATGGCCGCCTTGATCTTTTCGGTGAGCGGCGCGAACTGGTCGTCGATGATGAACGTCCCGTCGTCGCCGATGGAGACCCCGATGTTGCCGCCCGAGCCGACGAGCATGTAGACGTTGTCCGAGACCGGGATGGTCTCGATCTGGACGTTGTCGAAATTCTGTTGGCCGGACGCCGGACGGACGGACACCACGAGTGCGCATGCCAGGATCAGGCACGCGTAAAGCTTTTGCAGTCGCATGGGAGTAGGGATGGGATGATGAAAGATCGACCGCGCGGTGGCCTGCGCGCGACGGACCCAAGATAGGGACGGGCCTCTGGATGATCCAACCGGACGTCAGTCGCGCAGCCGCGTGCTGCGAAACGTGCCCTCTCGGGGCGACAGGGCGTAATAATAGAGCACGGCCGGCACGCCGCCGGCCTCTTCGCTGATCGTGAAGTAGCCCGACTCGTCGGCCGCCCACGCGATGGCCTCGCCCTGCGGCTCGGGCACGTAGGGCAACGCGATGGGATCGGACCGGTACCACGGCGCCGTCCCGTTATCCCACTGATAGACGACATCGTAGCTCTTGATGAGCGTCCAGCGGCCGGAGGGAGAAATGTCGCCGCCCACGGCGAGCTGCGTCAGCGCTCCGCTGCCCTGCAACCGCAGCTCGGTCACCTTTTCGAGCACGGTCAGGGTATCGCGGCGCTGCGGATACGCCGCGCGGTAGACCGACTGCCGCCCCAGCGCCTTGGTGACGATGTAGATGTCGCCGGTGGCGGGGTCGACCATCAGGGTCTCGCTGTTGTGCGGTCCGTCCGGAAAGGCGAAGGCCAGCGTTTCGACGCCGTCGAGCGAGGCTTCCACGGCCTCCTGGTGCGGACGCACGTCCGGCTCCGGCACGCGGTATACGACGATGTACTTGCGCCGCATCTGGTTGTCGCCGATATCGCCCACGTAGAGGTAGTCGAGGTCGGGGTCGGGGCCCGGGCCGATCGCGATGTCTTCCCAGTCCCGCGCGCGGGCGTCGGAGAGATAGTAGGTGCCCAGCAACCGGGCCTGGGTATTGATGGCGAAGACGCGCGTCGTGTCGCCGGAATCGTTGTGGAGCCAGAGGACGCCCCGATGCAGCCGGCTCGCGGCGAGCCCGGACGCCTCCCGGATGCGCGGATCGTCCAGCTCGCCCCGCGAATGGCGCAACGCCATGGCGGCGGTGGAGGCCGGCTTTACGACGGACGCTTCCCGGCCGCCGCACGCCGCGAGGAAGACCATGCCGAGGCACAGCGCCAACAACCGGAGCATCGCCTGGGGGGGCGTCATAACGGAACCGGGGTAGACTCAGAGAGAATGGAATGGGTCGTCTAACGTTCGAAGTACTCCCACAGGATCCTCGAAACATCGCGTAACAATACGAATCCTTCGTTGTCTTCCGCCCAGCTTTCGTCCACCTGGTTCTTCGTAATCACGCAAAATACATAGTCGCCGTGGGGCGCATTGACCAGGACGACCTCCGAGCGCGACCGATTTACGGCGCCCTGTTTGGAGGCGGCCTGGACGTAGGGCGGTATCTGGGACAGCGCCTCGTCGTTCCAGTAGATGCGCGTCAGCGCGCGGTACATCTCGTCGCTGGCGGCGGCGCTCACGGCGCGTCCTTCGCGGATCATCACCAGCAACTCGGCCATCTCGCGGGGCGAGGTTTGCCCCCAGCCGTACCGCTCCCAGTCGGCCCGCCGGCCCGGCGTGCGCGAGTTCATCCGCGTAGCGGTGAAGCCGGCGTTCGCGAGCCATTCGTTGATCGCCGTGCCGGTGCCGCTGAGATGCTGGAGCCACAGGCTCGCCGTGTTGTCGCTCATCGTGATCATCAGCATGATCACCTTGCTCAGCAGGATGGTCTCGCCATCCTTGAACGACCCGAGGATGTCCTCGCCTTCGTACAGGAGGGAGTCGCGATAGACGAGCGGCTGGTGATAGAGCAGCTGGCCGTGTTCGATCGCATCGAACGGGTTGAGCAGGATCGGGACCTTGATCATACTCGCCGTGGGGAACAGCGAGTCGGCGTTGATGCGCACTTCTCGCCCTGTGGGCAGGTGCCGCACATAGACGCCGACGTCTCCGCGGAACGGGGCGACGCGTTCGGCGATGCGCTGCTGGAGCACCGGATCGATCGCCGGCGCCTGCGCGCCGGCGCTCCGCGCCGCACCGAGAAGGAGCGCGAGGGCCATGACCCGAACCAGTCGCACGCCGTGCATCATCGGATCAGTGCTCCTGCTGGTTCGCAAAATGGCGGTAGAGCAGAAGCGTCATGACGAAGGAAAACAGAAAGACGAAGGCGGGAATGATGATCCCCCAGAACGAAGTGCCCATAAGCGGCCGCGGTTGAACTGTGAACGACGATGGCGAAGGGTGTCAGGTCTTGTCAGCGCCGTGGTGCCGGCGATACGAGCGATACGCCAGCCCCATCCCGAGGAGCGACACGAAATAGGCGATGCTCATTCCGATGACGGTTGCGAGTCCCTGGTCCATGGGTTAAGGGTTTAAGGTTCAAGGTACAAGGTTTAAGGCAAGGCGTGAGGTTCTGGAGTAGGGCCTCGGGGGTAGGGATCCAACCGCTCCCGTTGCACCTGGAACCTCACCCCTTGAACCGCTCAGCCATCCTGCCAGCGGGCGTTGGCTTCGAGATCTTCGAGATAGGCTTTTTGCTTTTTCTCGTATTCCTCGGAGATGGCTTTCAGTTTGGGGTCGATGATCCAGTGCATCAGGATGAGCAGGATCACGCCGGCGGCCGTCATGAGGTACCCCTCCCACTGGTACAGGCAGGCGAGGGCGACGCCCACCATGAGGAGCACGAACACGATCGGCGAGATGACGATGGTGATCCAGTCCTCGCGCGTCCATTCATCGGCCTCGGCGGCCGTCCAGGTGCGTCGTATTAGCGGCATGGCAAAACGGGTTGCGTGGAAGGAGGTCAGATCAGGCCGCGGCGCTGGGCCTCGCGCCGCACCGGTCCCCAGAATCCGAGGGGCCGGGCCTGCACATAGTACTTGACGAGATGGTCCATGGGCTCCGCCGGCGTGAGGAACGTCACGGGGAGGTAGACGAAGGCGCCCAGCACCATCAACAGCCAGAACTGCTGGTAATCCGGCAACTCCGGCAACACGCCGAACTCGGGGAGGATCCAGACGACGAGCCAGCTGAGGAGCAGGTTGGCCATCCAGGCCGACAGATACCCCCAGGCGTTGAAGCGCCACCAGATCACCTGCAGGATGTTCGGCAGCCAGATGCCGGCGGCCATGATCCAGATCGCGAAGATGAGCCACGAGGTGATATCCTCCATCATCAGCCCGAAAAAGAACGAGCCGAGCAGAAGCACCAGCGTCGACCAGCGACCGACCCACACCAGCTCGCTTTCGCTCGCTTCAGGCTTGTAATAGTGATGGTAGAGATCGCGCGTGGCGTACAGCGCGCCCAGGTTCAGGTGGGAGGAAATCGTCGAGAGATGGATGGCGATGATGGCGGCGAAGAAGAAGCCCATCATGCCGGCCGGCAGGTAGTCGAACCCCAGCCGGAACCATCCGAACTCGTATTCGGACACCTCCGTGATGTCGGGGAAAAGTACGTAAAACGCCAGGATGGCGACGGCCCACACCGAGTTGCGGATGAGCCCCACGAGCGTGCCCCACCAGATGCTGTAGCT
Organism: Rhodothermales bacterium; assembly: GCA_041391505.1. NCBI lineage: Bacteria > Pseudomonadati > Rhodothermota > Rhodothermia > Rhodothermales > Rhodothermales bacterium. Next base: position 162,557 of record JAWKNW010000012.1, on the reverse strand, counting down.
CGCGTCGCGGACGCTGCGGGCGGACTGGATGCGCTGCGCTTCGGCGTACCAATCGATCGTCGTGCCCATCCCGAATCCACCCAGGACGGCGATGAAAATCATCGTCAGCACCCACGCGCCCGGCAGGTCGCCGCTGAACCATCCGGTGAACGCGAACGGGTCCATGCGCTGCGTCTCGCCCATGGCCGTCAGTTTCTCGACGATGCCCGTCGGCCCGCCGGCCTCGACGATGCCCCAGATCGAGACGATCATGATGACCAGGAACGCGATGATGCCCTGCTGGAAGTCGGCCATGACCACCCCCCAGTAGCCGGCGGCGAGCACGTAGATGGCGCACACCGCCGAGAAAAACACCAGGCCGATCCACAGATCCCAGCCGAACAGGAAGTGGCAGACCTTGCCCATCGCGATGCCGACCCAGCCCAGGATGAACATGTTCATGAACACCTGCCAGCCGGCCATCCAGCCCCGCATCATCTCGGCGCCGAGCCCCGTGAAGCGGATGACGTTCCACTCCGCCTGCGTGTAGGCGAGCGATCGCCGGAAGATGCGCGTCGACACGAACGAACTGATGGCGGCCCAGGCGGAGAAAAAGGTGTACCAGATGCCGGCCATCCCGTATTTGTAGATCACCCCGGTGATCCACATCGGCGTGTCGGTGGCGGTGTGTGTGGCATAGACCGACGAAGCGGGCAGCCACCACGGCAACCCGCGGCCGGCGAGGAAGAAGTCCGACTCCGATCGCTTGCCGAGCCGGTAGAACAGGATCCCGCTGCCGATCATGAGCAACAGGAACATGACGACCCAGAACCAATCGAGCCAGGTAAAGACGACGTTCATAGGGGTGACGCCTGGTGGGAAAGAAAGCAAGGCACGACGACGACGGGAAGGTCTCGGCGCTGCTCAGCCTCGACTATGCAGCACGCCGGACGGCCGTAATCGCCCAAAACTTCCCGGATTTACAAATTATTTCGACGATAAGCAACGCGCCCCGCCGCCGCTTCGAGACCGGACCCAGGCGAAGTTCGGAATGGATGGACGGGAACGGCGCGCGATCCGGCGCGCACGCGACGACGATTATACCGATAATTGCATCCCTTTTGGCCGCATTATCCGGAAAGGGCGTATTTCGTAAAGATTACGATAAAGAACAGACTTACAGTTTTTGCAAAGCCGGCGATACCTTACCTTTCGCCACCCTGTCAGGGAGTACATTATCCTGGTTGTGACGCAGGCTCTCGCGCCGCGTCATCGTGCCGATCAGGATATGGACCTATTCTACTCTCCGATGGTGCGTGTCGAGACTGACCGGAGGGCTCCTGCGCCGCCCGTGATGAAGCGCGCCATACGACCGTGCGCGACGAAGCCGATTCGATCCACTTCTTGCCGGCTGCAGCGCGCACGGCACTTTTGATTATAGCCCGCTATCTGGACGCCCATGCGTCACGAACTTTCACTGCTGCTACGTGGTCTGGGAGACAAGATCGACCCTCAGATCAGCGCGTTCCTGCTCAACGGCATGGAGACGGGCGCGTTCGATTACAGCATCTACACGGAAGTCTACAACGTCAAGATCGTCATCAACCGCGGCAACGAAGAAGCGTTGCGGCAGTTGATCGACAAGCTCAAGCTCATCCTCAAGATGGATGTGCACCGCGTCATCAGCCGGTGTCTTCCGCTGGATTACGATCCGAACGACGAACTCGACCCGGATGAAGAAGACTCGCTCGGCTTTCTGAAACGGACGACCCGCTTCCTCAATCGTCCGCCGAAGATCGACCCCATCCACCTCGGGCCCTACGCGCAGACCCGCATGCTGGATTACGGGCCGGCCATCGACCGCATCACCGACGGCATCGCCTCCACGTGCCGCGGTTACAGCCGGCTCGAGGCCTTCGTCATCGCCTGGCTCGTCACCGACACGTTCCTCCACACGGCCGAAAACAAGACGCGCCTCGAGAACTTCAAAAGCACGGGCAAGGTGGACCGCAAATGCTGGATCACGCAGCGCGACGAGAAAGTCCGCCGCGCGCACCAGCTGGTCGAACGCCAGGAAGTCGGGCTCTACGACTCGTTCCTGGTCTCGGATGAAAAGATCGATTACCCCGGCGACCCCAAAGGCTCCTTCGAGAACATCCTCCTCTGCCGGTGTTTCATGGTGCCGGTCTCCTGACCGCCCCGCCACGTTTCCATGTCTTCCACCGACCGCAAACTGTTTCCTGACGCCCTCACCGACCGTATAGCCCAGCGACTCCGCGTGCTCGGCGAGCCGGCGCGGCTGCATCTGCTCAATACGCTCGCCGAGAACGGGGAAATGAACGTCCAGGAGCTGGTCGAAGCCACGGGCATCCACCAGGCGAACGCCAGCAAGCACCTCAACCTCATGGCCCGGGAAGGCCTGCTCAGCCGGTCGAAAAGCGGGTTGTTCGTGTATTATGCGATCCGCGATGCATCGCTGCAGGGCATCTGCCTGCTGCTCAGCGGCCAGATCCGCGAGGAACTCGAACAGGAGCAGCGCACGCTCAGGCTGCTGAAGTAGACGCGGTCTAAAACCTCGTACAGGCCGGATCAGCGCCGCGTTGGAGACGCGTTCCCGGCTCCGGGGCAACCCGCAGGGGTATCGGAGACGCGCTGGAACGCCGTCACTTCACGAGGAGGGCCGTCTCGGTGGTGGAGAACCGTTCGCCGGAGGCCTGGAACAGATACAACCCGCCGGGCAGGCCGGCCGCGTCGAACTGAAAGCCATAAGGCCGCTCGGCATCCAGTGCACCCTCATGCAGCAGCGCGACACGCTGGCCCATCGTGTTGTACACCTCCACCCGCACGTGCTGCGGCGAACCCAGGGTCAGCGTGAACTCGGCGTTGGGATTAAACGGGTTGGGATAGACCGAGGCCGACTTGTACGGTCCGTTCACGCCCACGAATACGGTCTGCTCCCGGCTGTAGCTGAAGCCACCGTCGAAATCGATTTGCTTGAGCCGGAACGCATGCCGGCCGGCCTCGATGCCCGACACCGTGAAGGCGTAACGCCGGGGCTCGCTGCTCGTGCCGGCGCCGTCGACAAAGGCGAGGGGGTAAAAACGGCCGTCGAGACCCCGCTGGACCTCAAAGCCGGCGTTGCCCGTCTCGGAGGCCGTCTCCCACTGGAGCGTCACCCGGTCGCCGGAGGCCACCGCGTCGAACCGGGTGAGCTCGACCGGCAGCACGGGCACGTCCGATGTGTTCTCCCACCAGTTGACCTCTCCCCCGAAACGCCCGCCGATCACATCCCGGTCGCCGTCGCCGTCCATGTCGACCGCGCAGACGTGCGTGGCAAAATCGAATACCGACTCGATGGGGTGCTCCACCCACTCCGTGCCGTCGCCCAGCACATTTTCCCACCACGAAATCAGATCGCCTTCCGCCGCCGCGGCCACGACATCGACATCCTCGTCGCCGTCGAGGTCGACCGGGAAGGTCGAAAACGCGCCGTTGAACGCCGGGTCGATGACGTGGCGCGCCCAACCCTGTGCGTTGCCGTCGTTCTCCCACCACACGACCTGATCCGCCGCATCGGCCGATCCGATGATGTCGAGGTCGCCGTCGTTGTCGACATCGACCGGGTGCGCGGAATTCGCCCCGTCGAAGCCGGCCTCGATGCCGTGTTTGCTCCATGCCGTGCCGGCGCCGTCCGTATTCTCCCACCACGCCACCTCGTCGCCGACGTCTGCCGCGGCGAGCACATCCATGTCGCCGTCGCCATCGAGATCGACCGGCGCCACGTGCCGCGCGCCGTTGAAGGCGGTATCGATGGCATGTTCGACCCAGGCGCCGGCCGCGCCGTCGGTATTTTCCCACCAGGCGATGGCATCGGCCTTGAGCGCCGCGGCCACCAGGTCGGGATCGCCGTCGCCATCCATGTCGGCCGAGCGCACGTGCATCGCGAAGTCGAAGCTGTCCGTGACCGTGTGCATCGTCCACGCGCCGGCGACGCCGTCGGTATTCTCCCACCAGGCGATGGCATCCGCGATGGCCGCCGCGCCGACGAGGTCGAGATCGCCGTCCGTGTCCAGATCCGTCGCGAAGACATAGCGGGCGCTGGCGAAGGCATCGGCCACGAGGTGCAGGCTCCAGGTTTCTCCATCGCCGCTGGCGTTTTCCCACCAGACGATGTCGCTGGCGTTCATTGCCGCGCCGAGGAGATCGACATCGCCGTCGCCATCCAGATCGGCGGCCTCTACGGCGTGCATCCCGTCGAACCCGAGAGCGACGGGGTGTTTTTCAAACGAAGCGGCGCTCTGCGCGAGGGCCGGGGAGGGCAGAAGTAACAAGAGTGCGGCAAATCCCAGCGACGCGGAGGAGGCACGTCGCCCGTTCCAACACACACACCGCCGCCCACGGATCGTAGCGATCGGAGTAGCCATGGCTGGTCTTTCGTCGTAATTGAAGGGGATTACATGCGGGAGGGGGTGATCCGCAATCCAGAGGGGCGTCCTGACTGCGTAGAGGGGCACGCCATCAGCCGGCGAGGCGCCGGTCGAGGATGGGTGTGACAGGCGATCAGATGCTCAACATTACGTCGTTCCAGGGCCCGGATCTCACGGGCAATCGCATAAGAGAATTCGAAAACAGCCGGCCCCGAGTGTGCTGCCACCCGCTGGGTCAAGCCGGCTCTGGGAGGGTATCGGTCAGCGTGAAGAAAAGGTTAAGGGTGATGGTTCGAGGTTTGAGGTTCAAGGTTTAAGGGAATTGGGGGCTTCGACCGGCCGCGTCCTTAAACCTTAAACCTCAACCCTTGAACTCTCAGCCCCTATTCCTGCAGCCGCAGATCGCGCGTCTTGAGCTGGAGGGAGGTGGATCCGTTCCAGGTGTTCTCTTCGAGGGAGAACAGCATTTCGATGGGTTTGCCCTGGCGGCGGCTGGTGAGGAGCGTGTCGAAGTGATCGCGCATGTCGAATCCGATCGAGTCCAGAGGCATCCCGTTTGCGGCCTTTCCGCGCACGCTGAACTTGACGTGGTTGCCGTCGCGCCCGATGCGCCGGGGATCGCCGGCGAGGACGACGTCGCGGGCGTGGAAGACCGGTTTGTGGTTCGCCGGCCCGAACGGGGCGAATTGCTTGAGGACGGACCAGAACCGGCCCCGGACGCCGTCGACCTGCCGGAGGTCCAGCGTCGCGTCGATCTGGATCGCGGGGTTCAGCATGTCGGCCGTGATCATGGAGCCGACGACCTCGTTGAACCGGGCCTGGAACGCTTCGAGGTTGGCGGGTTCGAGCGCGAGGCCCGCCGCGAAGTCGTGCCCGCCGAACGTCTTCAGCAGATCCTCGCAGCCCTTGAGGGCGTCGTAGATGTTGATGCCGCTGATCGATCGGGCGGAGCCCTTGATCTGGTCGTTGACGGTGGCCAGCATCACGGCCGGGCGATAGAAACGCTCGACGAGCCGGCTGGCGACGATGCCGATCACCCCGGGATGCCACGTATCCCGGTGCACCACGACGGCATGTGGAAACCGCCCGCCGAGCTGGCGTTCGGCCAGGAGCGCCGCCTCGCGCGCCGTCTCCTGATCCAGGGTGCGTCGTTCGAGGTTGACCTTTTCGAGCGCGTCGGCCAGCGGCTGGGCTTCCGCCTCGGTCTCGGCCAGAAACAGAGCCACCGCCCGGCTCGCATCGCCGAGCCTGCCGGCGGCGTTGATCCGGGGCCCGAGACCGAAGACGATGTCGGATGTGGTGCAGGTTTTCAGCTCCACGCCGGCGCAGCGGGCCAGCACCCGCACGCCCAGGCTCGGCTCGGTTTGCAACCGCTTCAGCCCTTCGATCATCAGGATGCGGTTCTCCCCTTCGAGCGGCACGATGTCGCTGGCGGTGGAGATGGCGACGAGGTCGAGGTAGGCGTATGCGTCCTCGGCGGGCCGGCCGCGCCGCGCCAGCACGGCCTGGGCCACCTTGAACCCGATGCCGCAGCCCGAGAGCTCCTTGAACGGATACGTGCAGTCGTTGCGCTTCGGATCGAGCACGGCGACCGCCTCCGGCACGGTATCGAGCGCCTTGTGGTGGTCGCACACGATCAGGTCGACGCCACGCGAGCGCGCGTAGAGGGCTTCCTCGTGCGCCGTGATGCCGCAATCCAGCGCCACCATGAGCGTCCGCCCTTCCGCCACGGCGAGGTCGATGGCGGAGGCGTTCAGTCCGTAGCCGTGTTCGATGCGATTCGGGATGAAGTAGATCGCGTCGGCCCCCTGCTTCCGAAGGAACCGGGTCATCAGCGCGGCAGCCGTCGTCCCGTCCACGTCGTAGTCGCCGAAGACCAGGATGGGCTCGCCGGTCTCGATAGCCCGCACGATGCGGTCGACCGCCGCATCCATATCCTTCATCAGGAACGGATCGTGCAGATGGTCGAGGGAGGGGCGGAAATAATGGCGGGCCGTTTCAAAGTCCTCGATGCCGCGCAGCACGAGGGCGCGGACAAGGGCCTCGGGCAGATCGTTGAGTTCGCGTTGGAGCCGGGCCGTTATTTCCGGCTTCTCATAGGGACGCAGTACCCAGCGGTATTTCATGCAGCACTCAGGCGGGGATTCCTTCTGACTTGACGGGGCGAAGATACGTCAGTCGTCGGCAGGATAAAACGGTTCGGCAGATTCTCATCCCCATCTACCTTCAAGACGTGTTGCGCCCCGCCGGCATACCGCGCCGGGCAACATTTCGCTAACAGCGATTTAACCTGCGGGTAGCACAGACCGGGCGCGCGCGTCGTACGTTGGGTATGCCTATCCCAACCGCGCACGTCCATTTCCCTGATTGCACGAAAAAGCCCCGGTGCTGACAGACGCCGGGGCTTTCTCGCATGATGCCGGTTGCGGGACCAGGTAGTGTCCGAAAAACCGTTCAGACCGAACCGTATCCTGACCGCGATTCAGGATCCAACGCTGTATGAAAGGTTTTTTTGGATGCTCCGGGCCAACCCGAACGGTTTTCAGACACGGCCTACTTGGTTTCGGGTGTTTTCAGACGGAAGATGACCGGGATCGCCATCTTGACCTTGACGGCGCGACCGCGCTGACGTCCCGGTTTGAAGCGCTGCAGCATCACCGCCTTGACGGCGGCTTCGTCCAGCAGTTCGCTGGCCGAGCGCAGGATCACCGGATCGCGCGGCATGCCTTCTTCGTCGACGACGATCTGGACGATGACGCTCCCTTCGACGCTGGCCTTGCGGGCCATCTCGGGGTAGGTCACGTCTTTCATCAGGCTGGCGACGCCGCCGATCATTTCGGGCATCTGCTCGACCGCGACAAAGATTTCAGGCTCCTCTTCGACGACCTCCGCAGGCGGCGGAGCCGGCAGTGGCGGCTGCACGTCGAGCAGGGCCTCATCCAGATCGAGCGCGGCGTCGAGCGACAGGTCTTCGCTCTCCAGCAGCACGTCGTTCGGCACCTCGATGGGCACCGGGGGTCGGGGCGGCGCCGGCGGCGGCAGCTCCTGGCGCGTCTGCTGGATTTCTTCGAGCGCCACCAGCTCCTGCCGGACCTCCACGATGGTGTAGCCGCCGGTCGGGTTGTAGGGGATGCGGAACGCGATCAGCACGATGCCGAGCGCCAGGATGAGGCCGGCGGGAAGCGCCAGACCGTAGGTCAGATTATATCCGCTAAACCGGATAGCGCGCTCGGAAAACCGTTTGCCGAGAAATTCCAGCTCATGCTGCGCGGCCCAGTCCGACTTATTCGATAGATGCCCGTAGCTGGCCGAGTGGCCGGTGAGAAACGATCCGTACAGGAATGATGGTCTCATGGCGTCACCTCCGTTGGCTTGCCGGGACTCACGTCCCCAAATAATGCGCACGGATCAATTAACGCACTCTTTCGCCCTACGAGAACAGGGCGGCGGGAGATACCGTGCGTGGGGGAAAACCTGAGGCCGCGGCACGCCGGCGCACCGGGGGTTATGCGCGTCCTTCACGATTCGGTAATGCGGCCTTAACAGTTCCTTTCATCGGCAGGGGGACACGGGCCGTACCTTGGGCGCTGGTTAGGGATGCTGATGCGTAGCATTCGTACGCGAAAGCCCGATATCTCGTAGGATGTCGGGCTTTTCGCGTTACGGGAACGCCGGCGCGCGCCGCGCGGCGGCGACCTGCTCGATCTCGCGCAGGAAGCGCTCGGGAGCCTGATCGACCCAGGCCCGGAAGATGTGCGTGGGGGGCAGAAGGGCGCGGGTGGCTTCCTCCAGTCCGTCGATCTCGAAGGAGGCGGCGTAGACCCCGCCGCCGAAGCCGGCCAGGTCCTGCGCATTCCAGTACTGTTCGACGTGGCCCCGCACGGGGACGGCAAGCACCGGTTTGCCGAAATACATGGCCTCGCAGGTCGACTCGAATCCCGCGGTGCATATCAGGCCGGCGCATCGCGCCATCATACTCAGGAATTTGACGTCGCTCAGGGCGTGGAAGGTCAGGTTGCTCGCATAGTGCCACTCAGCGGGCGCATCCGGGTTGTCCCAGAAACAGTGCAGCCGGCGATGCGGGTGCTCGCGGTGCCAGGCGATCACCTCGTCCGCATAGCCCCGATTGAGCAGGTAGATGAGGTAGAAGGCATCCTCATCCGTGATGTCCAGGGGCTGGGCGAACACTTCGGGGCGGAGGAGCGGCGGCACGACGGCGAGGCGGGGCCGGGCCGGCGCCGGGTAGTAGGAGAGCGCGAGCCGGCGCGTCGCGCCGAACGAGGAGAGCCGCGTAAAATTCCGCGCGCCCAGGCGTTGCGCCCACATGCCGGCGGGGAAAGGATAGACTGGATGATGGTACATGTACTGATGGCCGATGCACACGATCGGCGGGGCCGGCCGATAGAGCAGCGCGTAGGCGCCGAAGAGCGGCTCGAAGAAGTTCACGATCACGTCCGGCCGGTGCGTCTCGATGGCGTCGTGAATCGCGTCCAGACTGGCCCGAAAGGCGCCCCCCTTTCTGATGTTTTGGAGGATGGTGGCGCCCATGTCCACCGATTGCTGCTTCTCGTCGAGCGCGAAGGTGGGGCTATCGAACGGGATGATCGGGGCGCCGATTTTCTCGGTGAAAAACGCCGGCACGCGCCGGTTGCTGCTCCGGCCCAGCAGCACGGCGGCGACGCCATGGCCGGCGTCCTCCAGGATCGCCTTCAGCGCCAGCGCCTGGGTCATATGCCCGCGCCCCTCGCCCTGAACGACAAAAAGGCAATTTAATGGATGCATAGGTCCGGAAAACGGGACGGTGGGGGGTGTTTCTGAAGGATGCAAACGCTCAGTGCTGTAAGATACCATTCAACACGGATGGAAGTCCCGGCATCGGGTCCGGATCGTCTTTTTCCTCCTCCGCCGCGAGATCGTCCGGCGCGAAGTCTACGCCGGCATGCGGCCAGTGGACGATCTCCAGGGCGCCGTCCACATGCTCGACGAGCGCGGTGCAGCTCTCCACCCAGTCGCCGCTGTTGCAATACTGGACGCCCTCTATCGCGCGCATCTCCGCGTGATGGATATGGCCGCAGATGACGCCGTCGACTTCATACGTGTGCGCTTCCCGGGCCACGGTCTGCTCAAAATGCGCGATATGCTGCACCGCGCGCTTGGTTTTGTACTTCAGGTAGCTCGAAAGCGACCAGTAGGGGAGGTTCAGCCCTTTGCGCAGCCGGTTGTACCAGTAGTTGGCGCTCAGCGTCAGTTGATAGGCGCGGGCGCCCAGGACCGACAGCCATCGGGCGTACTGGATCACTCCGTCGAATTCGTCGCCGTGCATGACGAGAAATTGACGGCCATCTTCCGTCGTGTGGATGGCATTGAGCCGCGTCGCGATGCCGCCGAAATGCTGACCGGCGAACTGCCGAGCGAACTCGTCGTGATTCCCCGGGATATAGATGACCCGCGTGCCTTTCCGGGCCTTTCGCAGGATTTTCTGGACGATGTCGTTATGCGATTGCGGCCAGTACCACGATTTACCCAGCGCCCAGCCGTCGAAGATATCGCCGACGAGGTAGAGGTAGTCCGACTCGTTGCAGCGCAGAAACGCGAGCAGGGCGTCCGCCTTCATGTGACGCGTGCCCAGATGGAAATCCGAAATCCAGATACTTCTGTATCGATTCGGTCCGCCGATCATAGGTGCCGTAGCCCGGGGTTCGTCCGAGAGGCGCATCCAGTGGATGCGAGGGGTCGTGCCTTGTAGATAGGGATCGACCGTTATGCAGGTATTAGCGGTGCGTTAGGGAATTGTTGGCCGCTTTGATTGAGGCATAAAAAAAGATGCTGGATGCACGACGCTGGATGTTGCCATCCACGCGTCCTGCATCCAGCATCCCGGATCCCGTACGGAGGATCGCTCGCCTTATTTCACGAGCAGCATCTTACGGACGGCGCTCGCGCCATACCCTTCCAGCTTGTAGAAGTACATGCCGGAGGCGAGCTCCTTCGCGTCGAACTGGACGCTGTAGGTGCCGGCGGGCTGCACTCCGTCGGCCAGCAGCGCTACCTGACGGCCCAGCACGTCGTAGACGGCGAGGCGGACCGGGCCGGCGCTGGCCAGCTTGAATTCGATCGTGGTGGTCGGGTTGAACGGGTTCGGGTAGTTCTGCTCGAGCGAGAAGAACGTCGGCACTTCACCGGCGATCGGTTCGATGGCCGTGCCTACCGTGAAGCCGAGATTGCCGAGGGCGGTCCAGCCGTCGAGCCAGTTGCCGAGGCCGAAGGCGCCGGTATAGGCCACGGGGGTGAAGAACGCGTCGCCGGTGTCGGCCACTTCGGCCGCATCCCACGCCGGGCTGCCCACCGCCGGCCGCGGATCCAGACCGCCATCCGCCTCACGGCTGATGCCCCGAAGCTGCGGGTCCGAGATCCGGTTGTTGTTCGCCGCAAGGTGCGCCTGCACGAAGTCCTGCGGGGCGATCGCTCCCAGCGAGTTATCCCCGAAGCCCCACCACAGGTTGTTCGCCAGCACCAGGTCCCCGTTCGCCATGCGGTCTTCGCTGTCCGCCGGCTTGTTCGCGTCCCCGTCCACCACTTCCACCGTGATACCCTGCGCGCCCGTCGCCGAGCTGTATTCCGTGAAGATCGAGTTCCAGTACTTACCGCCGCTGTTGTCGCGGAAGATCAGCATCTCGGCGCCGTCCCCTTCCGCCGTCCCGGCGTCCGGACCGATGTACGTCACGTTCGAAAGCTGCGGGATCGCGTACGGCTCGAAAAACTCGTTGCCCGTCGCCCCGTCCTGCTCCGCCGTGCGGCCACCGACGTCGTTCGCCTGGATCGCAAACCAGAACTGCGCCTTGCCGCGGAAGCCTTCGTCCCAGTCGAACGAGTCGTCCTCGTTGAAGGCCGACACCAGGTACTTCGTGTTCACCGTGCCGCCGAAAAACTCGAACCCGTCGTCCGCGCTCGCGAACGACTCCACGTATTCGATCACCGTCCCCGAGCCCACGCCGCCGAGCGTCAGGCCCTGGATCTCGTTGCCCGCCTGGTCGCCCACGTTGATCCCCGTGTGGCGGATCGACACGTAGCGGAAGATCCCCGAGCTGTGCGCGTCGTTCTCGCCGCCGTACTGGGCCCGCGTGTCCCCTTCGGCCACCACCTCGTTGATCCCTTCCACTTCCTTGATCCCCCCATCCGTCGGGTTGTTCGTCGAGGCCTGGCCCAGGATTACCACGCCGCCCCAGAGGCCGCGGTCCTGGTACGTCAGGCTGCCGTCGAGCGGGTCCTGAACCGACGTGAAGATGATCGGGTTCGTCGCCGTCCCTTCGGCCAGGATCGTGCCGCCGCTCGTCACCACCAGCGCCGAGGCCTCGTTGCCCTGGCCCACTTCGCCCTTGATCACCGTGCCCGGCTCGATGATCAGCGTCGCCCCCGGGTTCACGAAGACGATACCATCCAGAATGTATGTGTTATCCGACGTCCACGTCACCGTGGCCCCGTCGGGGATGTCCGCGTCCGTTACGCGGATTTCGGTTTGCGCCTGCGCCGCGAGGGGCATCAGCAGAAAAAATGCGATAAGCAGTAGCCGTTGCATGAATGTAGGCGGGTTGATGTACAGATAATGACTGCGGCGATGTTCGCCGGCGACGGAGCGCCGTGTGGGTCGTAACACTGCCGCAACGATTCGATAATGCTGCGTTAACATGGCCCGGAAACACGTCGGGGCGGCTCGTATGAGCCACCCCGTCGCGCTGTCCGAAAGAACAGGCAGGTCGTATGCCGGCGTTATTCCACCTTGTAGGTGAAGCTGAGCGAATACGTCCGGCCGGATTCGTATTTCTGGTAGATGTAGTCGACGTCCTTGAACGACTGGCTCATGAGCGCGTCGCTGTCGGTGAGGTTCTTGACCGCGAACTTCAGGCTGACGCCGCGCCAGATGCGCTGGGCGTAGATGAAGTCCACCGTGCCGCGGGCCCGCTCGAAGATGTCGGGGGCGGCGCCTTCCGACACCACGCGGAGGCGGTCGCCGAAGAGGTTGTAGTAGATGCTGGCCACCGAGCCCCACTCCGGCTTCTGGTAGGTGAGGTCGACGTTGACGACGTACGGCGACTGGCCTTCCAGCGGGCGCGTGGTCGACGGGTTGGCGTCGGCCGCGCGGATGACGACGAGTTCTTCCTCCGGGATGTCCACTTCCGAGTGGACCAGGGCGAGGTTGCCGCCGATCTCGACGTTTTCGAGCGCCGGCACGAGGGCGTCGAGCCGGCGGCGGAGTTCGAATTCGGCCCCGACCACGCGGCCGGTGGGCACGTTCTGGATCGACATCGAGTTGTTGCCGACGCTCGTCAGAATGACGCGCTCGATCGGGTTCTCGAAGGCCTTGTAGAAGCCGCTCACGGCGATGATCTCGCCCGGGCGCGTAAACCACTCCCAGCGGAGGTCATAGTTCGTGATCAGCGTCCGCTTCAGCGTCGAGCTGCCCGAGAAGACGAAGTCGCCGACGAAGTCGAACGTCGAATACGGAGCGAGTTCGCGGAAGGTCGGGCGAGCCAGCGTCTGCGTGACGGCGGCGCGGAGGTTCATGTTGTCGGTCAGCGCATAGACGAGGTTGACCGACGGCAGGACGTCGTCGTTGCTCAGCCGGCCCACGGCCAGCGTCGTGTCCGCGCTCTGCGTGGTCATCCGGGTCGACTCGAGGCGCACCCCGCCGATGAAGCGCAGCTTGCGCGTCAGCAGGAGGTCCGTCATGAGGTAGCCGGCGGCCACCGTCTGGTCGCCCGTGTAGTTGCTCTTCAGGGCCGACGCGTCGGTGATGTAGTTGCCGAACTGCGGCCGGCCGGCGGTCGAGGTGCCGATGATGCCGACCGACGAGAAGAAGGCGTTGTTGTCGCCCGCGAACGAGCCGTACGAAAAGCCCGAACCGGTGCGGTATTCGAAGCGGCGTTCGCTGAACGCGCGGCTCACGTCGCCATACGAACCGCCGAACTTGACCTTGCTGCTCAGGCCGGCGAGCCGGAAGGGCACGGTGAGGTCGAGTCCGAACTCGTTGTTCTGCTCATCGAGCTTGCGGAAGAAGCGCGCCGGCGAGGGGTAGAGCGAGGCCGGCTTCTGGAACGTGGTGTCCGTCCCGTTCACCGTGTAGTGATTCGAGAAATACCGGAGATCGGGCTCGTTCTGCTCGTTCTTCGAGAACGAGGCGCGCCACTCGGCCTGCATCGGGCCCATCGCATGCTGGCCCTTGAGCTGGAGCGAGTTGAGGCTCCGTTCCTGGTAGCCGAGGACGCGGGTCTGGAACGTGGAGTTGCCGGACAGGTCCTGCCAGAAGCCTTCGAGGTAGCGGGTGTCCGACGTGCCGTTCTGCGTGCGCAGGTACGTGGCCGAAAGCTCGTGTTTCGGGTGGATCTTGTAGGCCAGCGTGGCCACGCCGCCCCAGTTCGCTTCCTGCGAGCCGCGGGTATCCGAGAGGTCGCGCAGCGCGGTCAGCTGGTCGATCTGCTGGACGGTGCCGCCGACGAGTTCGTAGCGGCCGGCATTGCCGTTGTTGTAGAAGGAAGTCGACCGGTTGTAGGTCAGGCTGGCGGTGAAGCCGAGCGGCCGGCCGGCGAGCGGAATCTGGTTGCCGAAGGCCATCGAGAACCCGCTGTTGACCGGGGCGCGGGCGACGGTGGGCTCCATCTCGGGGCGGAAGGCGCGCGAGACGTTGTCGAGCAGCTCGGCCTTGGCCGGGTCGAACCGGGCCTCGATCTCCGTCGGGATCACGAGGTTGGGATCGTTGAAGATCGCCGGGATGTCGCGGTCGCCGTCGTCGTATCCCAGCCAGTCGAGGTTGCCCAGATCGTAGCTGATGAAGTTATCCGCGAGGCTCGACTGGTCGTTGTACGACGAGGAGGTCGTGAACTGGAGCGTAAAGGCATCCGGGAAGTTCTTCGTGCCGACGTTGACCAGGCCGCCGGTGAAGGCGCCGGGTTTGTCGGGCGTGAAGGTCTTGGTGGTCACGATGTTGTCGAGCAGGCTGGCCGGGAAGAGGTCCAGCTGAAACGCCTGCTTGTCGGGGTCCGCGCTGGGCAGCGAGCTGCCGTTGAGCTGCGTGCTCGAGTAGCGTTCGCCGAGGCCGCGGATGTAGACGTATTTGCCGCCCACGACGGACGCGCCGGTCACCTTGGTCATGGCGCCGGCGGCATCGCCGCTGCCGGACCGCGAGATGGCCTCGGCGCTGATGGCGTCGCTGACGGCGGTGGCCTTCTGGCGCTCGCGAAGCAGCGACGCTTCGGTGTTCTTGAGGGCCCGGGCCTCGACGACCACTTCGTCGAGCCCGATGGTCTCGGCGCTGAGGGTCATGTCCAGGCGTACGGTCTGGCCGGCGATCACCTCGACGTCCGTCACCGTGACCGGGCTGTACCCGATATAGGAAAAGACGACGGTGTAGCGGCCGGCGTCGATACCCTTGATTTCGTAGTGGCCGTCGAAGTCGGTCGTGGCGCCGTTCATCGTGCCGTCGATGAGGACGTTGGCGCCGATCAGCGTTTCGCCGGTTTCGGTATCGACGACGACGCCGGCGATGGCGCCCTTCTGGGCGGCTGCCGGCGCAGCGATGAGTAATAAGAGCCCGAACAGGATCGGGAATCGATGGGCGTTGATGCGCACGTTCATACAGGTTGGTTGGTTAGGGCATACGCGATAACGAAGCGTGGATGCGTAGCACGCCGTTCTCTCGTTGTCGGCGGCAATGGTAGATCAGGCGTGTTACCGTTGTATTACCTCAGCATTAAGGCTCGTTAATGCGGCGCGGCGGCCCCGATCTCGTCTGTCGCCCGTGCGCAGGCTAACAGATGAGCGCAACCCCGTCTTTCCCCCAAAAATGATGTGTGTCGCAACATATGCAGCCTTCGCCGCGTTTCGCCGCTACGATTCTTCCTTTCTTACCGCGCGCCCCCCATAATCCACCGTATGTCATCCTCTGCTTCGTCGTCCAGCCCTCGCCTCGTGCTCGCCGCGTTGTGGCTTATGATGTTCTCGGCGAGCAGCCAGGTGATCATCGTTTCGCCCATCTTACCCAACATCGCGCGGGAGCTCAGCATCCCCGAGGCGCACCTGGGCTGGCTGGTGACGATCTATGCGGCGATGCTCGGCGTTTTCGCGCTCATCGTGGGGCCGATATCGGACAAAATCGGCCGGCGGCGCATCATTCTGTTCGGCTGCAGCGCGATGTCCATCACCCTCATGCTGCACGCCGCGGCGACCTCGTTCGGCTCGCTGTTGATCGTGCGCGGGTTATCCGGCGTCGCCGGCGGGATGCTCAGCGGCTCCGCGGTATCCTACGTGGGCGACTACTTCCCCTATGAAAAACGCGGCTGGGCCAACGGCTGGGTGATGAGCGCCGCCGCGGTGGGGCAGATCGCCGGCATCCCGCTCGGCAAGTTTCTCGCGGGCCTCTACAGCTTCAAGTGGCCCTTCGTGCTGTTCGGGATCACGATGATTTTCGCCGTCTTCCTGGTATGGCGCTACGTGCCACAGCCCGACGTCGTCCGCAACACCGACCGCCTCACGATCGGGCGGGCGCTCTCGAACTACGCGACCCTGTTGCGCGACCGCAAGATCTCCGCCGCGACGCTCGCCTATGTGCTGATGTTCGCCAGCATGGGCATCTACCTCGTGTATTTGCCCACCTGGCTCGAGCACGAGATCGGGCTGGCCAATAACGATATCGTGTTGCTGTTTCTGTTCGGCGGGCTGATGAACGTGATGACGGGCCCGATGGCCGGCCAGCTTTCCGACCGCATCGGGCGCAAGCCGCTCATCGTTTCGTCGTGCCTCGGACTGAGCCTTATCATGATCCTGACGACCTTCGTCGTCACCGGGAGAGCCGTCGCCTTCGGCGTCTTCGCCCTCGCGATGATCATGATCGCCATGCGCATGAGCCCGTTTCAATCGCTCATCACCTCGCTGGTGCCGGCCGAGCGGCGCGGCAGCCTGATGAGCCTGAGCATCGCCATCGGCCAGATCGGGATGGGCCTCGCGAGCGGCCTCGCCGGCACGGCTTACACGCAGTATGGCTACCTGAGCAACACCGTGATGGGCGCGCTCTCCATGCTGATGATGGCCGGCATCGTGCACTACTTTCTGCCCGAACCGACCGCCGGCACCGCCGCGGCGCCCGCGGCGAGCGCATAGACCCCGTCCTGCCATGACCATCCGCTACGCCATCCCCCTCGCCCTGCTCCTGATCGCCGGATGCGACACCATGTCGCCGGGCGACGAACGGGTGATCGGCGGCGTCGACCTCGACGTGCTGTTCGCGCCGGCCACGCCGGCAGAGATCGCCGAGGCCGAGGCCACCTGGGCCGCGCGCGACGTCGCGGCGGCCGGCCTCGCCATCCTTCGCCAGGACACCATCCAGATCACGCCCGGCGCGCAGAGCGTGCTCTATGTGATCTCCCATGTTCTGGACGGCACCCACTACGCCGCCGTCGCGGTCCCGGTTGGCGCCACGGACCCGCTGCCCGTGTTCATGTATGCCCACGCCGGCGACGAAGGGGTCAGCATCGACGAGACGATCCCGCTGCTTTCCCTGGGCGTCAACCAGCTGATCGACCAGTTCATCTTCGTCGTCCCGTCCTTTCGCGGCGAGCCGCTCATCTACGACGGCGTCGCGCTGACCTCGACCGGCGCCCCCAGCCCGCTCGACCGCGACGTCGACGACGCCCTCGCGCTCCTCGACGCGCTCCCCGCCGTGACGCCCGTCGCCGACACCAGCCGCATCGGCCTCCTCGGCTTCAGCCGCGGCGCCGGCGTGGCCATGCTGATGGGCGCCCGCCGGCCGGGCATCGACGCCATCTCGGCCTTCTTCGGCCCGACCGATTTCTTCGGCCCCTACGTCCAGGACATCTTCAGCGACGCCCTCCGCGGCACCCCGCGCGACCTTCCGGGGTTCGACCACCTCAACGCCACCTATATCCAGCCCCTGAAAGCCGGCCAGCTCACCATCGCCGACGTCCGCCCCGAACTCGTCCGCCGCTCGCCCGTCCTCTTCGCCGGCAAGATGCCCGCCCTCCAGATCCAGCACGGCACGGCCGACCAGACGGTCGACGTCAGCCAGGCCCAGGCGATGATCGACGCCATGACCGCCCTGGGG
The DNA here is from genome assembly GCA_041391505.1 of Rhodothermales bacterium. Classification (NCBI taxonomy): domain Bacteria; kingdom Pseudomonadati; phylum Rhodothermota; class Rhodothermia; order Rhodothermales; species Rhodothermales bacterium. Next base: position 145,040 of record JAWKNW010000012.1, on the reverse strand, counting down.
CGTACGTCGCCCGACTTCGAATATTTCCTTTACCCGGGCGCCGGCCACAACCCCATCGAGATGATCGGGAGCTTCGACCGGGTGGTGGCATTTTTCGGGGAGTGGTTTGGGGACGAGTGAGCAGAAACTTGCCCATGGAGCGGGGGTTGGAGGCTCTGTATCCGCCGCGTTCGTCTAGGGGTCCAGGACGCTAGCCTCTCACGCTGGTAACACGGGTTCGAATCCCGTACGCGGTACTGAAGCCTTCCGGCGATGCCGGAGGGCTTTCTTTTTGGAGCGTGACCCTACGGGTTCATCGAAGCGATGCGCGATGCAGGATCTGTCTCTTCCAAAAAATTCACCCGACGTAATCTGTCGCCTCGGGTATCGATCAGGTCGGGTTTCGCCGCGTCAAACCGCGCACCGGTTGAAACGCCGGCCGGACGCACGTAGCTTGGGGGAATGTGCGATCACCAAAGCCTGAGGGCGACCCACGACCATGAACCAGCGCATCGAAGCCATCACGAAAGACCTCGCCTCGCTCGCGAGCGAGGTCCAGCACGAATTCGGCGAACTGACCTCGGAACAGCTCAACTGGAAACCGGACCCGAACAGCTGGAGCGTCGCCCAGTGCTTCGACCACCTCATCGTCTCCCACAGCCTCTATTTCCCGCTCCTGGAACGCCTCGCCGGCGAGGCGCCGGAACCCACGGTGTGGGAACGCCTCTCCCCGCTGAGCGGCCTCTTCGGCAACCTGATGGTCCACTCGCTTAAGCCGGACAACACCAGAAAGCTCAAGACGACCGCGAAAGCCCACCCCTCGGCCAGCCGGATCGACGACGGCATCATCACCCGCTACCTCGCGCACCAGGCCGAACTCATCGACCGCATCCAGGCTCTACCCGGCAACCTGCCGCTGTCGACCGTCGTCACCTCGCCCCTGATGGGCCTGGTCACCTACAGCCTCGAAGACGCCCTCACCATCCTGGCCGTGCACGGCCGCCGGCACCGCGATCAGGCCCGCCGCGTCATGGCGACGGCGGGATTCCCGCAGCCCGCCTGACCCGACGAACACCACGACATCAATAGCCCGTACGGCGGCGCCTTTTAAAGCAGCACCGAGGCAAAGAAGGCTTTCATCTCGGCGGCGTAGTAGACTCCGTATCGGTAGAACGTGGCTTTGGTGCGCTCGTCCGGCTTCCAGTCGAAAAACGCGTGGCCGGCGCCGCCCACCTGCACGTACTGCACGCGATGCCCGGCTTTCACGAGCGCGTCGACGAACTCCTTCACGGGGGCGTCCTGGATCAGCGGGTCGGCGGTGCCGCGGGTGAGGTACTGGGGCACCGAGCGCTCCGAGGCGCTGGGGATGTGATCCAGCGGGGCGATGGCGGACTTCCAGGTATCGTCGGCCGCGGGGTCGTCCGAAAAATGATTCAGCAGCTGCCCGCCGAAGACGCCGTAGCTCGGCGCAGCCGCCTTGATCGCCGCGAGCATCGCGTCGCGCACCTGATCGACGGTCTTGCCTTTCGGGAGGTAGGACGGCATGAACTCGAACACACCCGGCGTCTTGCCGAAGCCGCCGTCCCCGATCATGCCGGGCATCAGCGAGGCCGCCGCGGAGAGATGCCCGCCGGCGCTGTCGCCCGTCACCCCGATGCGCGTCGGGTCGCCGCCGTATTCCGCGGCGTGCTCCATGATGTGCGCGATGGCCCCGAACACATCCTCGATGATGTTGGCCATCGTCGTGCCCTGCGCGTCGCCGTCGAGTTTGCCGGCCCAGCGGTAGTCGACGCTGAAGACCACGAACTGGCCGCCCTTCGTCAACTCGCGGGCGAGCCCCCGCATGATGTCCTCGTCGTTCGTGGCCCAACCGCCGCCGTGGATGATGACGATGCAGGGCAGGTTCTGCGCGCCTTTCGGCGAGTAGACGTCGTATTTCAGTGGCTTTACGCCCGGCTTCGCGAAGACGACGTTCTGCGTCACGTTGATGTGCTCGACCGCCGAGGCCTCGATGAACGACGCGCCGATGTGTTTTTCCTGATCGATCGTCACCTCGAAGGTGGGCGTCATCGACTCATGGTACATCGCCCCCCAGCGGCCCGCGACGGAATAATAGCCGGAATCGAGCACATAGCCCGGCGCCGGCTTCGTCGTCACGGTGACGACCGTGCCGGCGGGGTACGTCCCGTCGGCCGGGAGGGGCGGGTTGACCGCGTACGTGCCGTTCACCGCCGGATCGAGGGTGACGGAAAACGTCTGCGCCCGGGCAGCGGCAACGCCGGCCAGCAGCGCGATAACAAGCAGGATTCGAGATTTCATCGGATCGTTCACGTAAGGCCACGAGGCATCGCGGCCGGTGTTCAGCATCCCCACACCGGTCACGGCTCGGGTTGCTGCATAAAAAATCGCCGCTGAAACGTACGGCACGCACCCCGCCGGAGCAACCGCGCGTATGCCAGCCAGCTTTTCTTTCGCACGCTTGCAACTAACGGCGGCAGCTCCGTATGATGTGTTCCATAAACTGGAACATATACATCGACCGACCGCATGAAGCTGCTGTCCCGCCCCGAGGAGTACGTCCTGCTGGCCGTCTGGAAACTGCAGGACCAGGCCTACAGCCTGCCCATCCGCAAACAGTTGACGCAGACCACCGGCTACGAGTGGTCGCTGGGGTCCGTCTTCACGCCGCTGGAGCGGCTGACGAAAAACGGCTACCTCACCTCCTACTTCTCGGAGGCCACCGCCGAGCGCGGCGGCCGGCACAAACGCATCTACCAGCTCACGCTCGAGGGCCGGCGCCAGCTCCTGCACACGCGCGCCGTCGACCAGCAGATGTGGGCCGGCGTCACCGGACTCGCCATCGAGGGATAACCCATGTCCGCATCCAAACCGCCCCGCTTCGCCGAAGCCCTGCTGAACTGGCTCGTGCAGGACGACCTGCAGACGCCGCTCGGGGATTTCGAAGAGTATTTTCACGAACTGGAGCAGGAATACGGCGCGGCGCACGCGCAGCGCTGGTATCGCCGGCAGGTGCTCCAGCTCGTGCCGGAACGCCTGGTTCAAAACATGTACTGGAGCCTCGTCATGCTGAAAAATTACCTGGTTCTCGCCTACCGGAATATCATCAAGAAGCCGCTCGTGTCGGGCATCAACCTGATCGGTCTTTCGCTCGCCATCGCGTGCACCGTCGTCGCCTACTTGTTCATCATGGGTCACACGACGAACGAACGGATCCATGCGCACAGCGACACGATCTTCCTCGCCAAATCGGTCTACGAGGTGCAGGGCGAACGCAAGACGTCGGCCCAGACGCCCGCGCCGATGGGGCCGGCGCTGGCGACCGAGTTTCCGCAGGTGCAGCGGTCGGTCCGCATGCACATCCGCTACGGGCAGGTGGACACCGGCGGCGAGGAGCCGTTCGGCGAGCTGGTCACCTTCGTCGATCCGGGCTTTCTCGATCTCTTCACGTTCCCCGTCATCGCCGGCGAGGCCGGCGGCTTTGGCGATCCGTCTTCCGTCGTCCTGAGCGAGCTGGCGGCCACCAAGTTTTTCGGCGAGGCCGACCCCATCGGCCAGCCGCTGACGATTTCCGTGGAGGGGATACCGGCGATGACGGTGTACGTCCGCGCCGTCACCGAGACCAACCGGCGATCCAGCCTGTCGTTCACCATCCTGCTGCCCTATCCTCCCTATCTCGATCTGACCGCCGCCGGCGACGACTGGGGAAGCCGCGCCTTTACGTTCGTCCAGCTGCCCGATGCCGACGCCGCCGATGCGCTCGCCGGCCAGATGGATGGGTACATCGCCGCCCAGCGCGCCGCCGTGCCCGACCTGCCCGTTCAGGCGTACCGGTTTGAAAACCTGGTCGACCTCGGGCAGCACATCGACGACATCGGGAGCACCTTCGTACACAGCATTCCTTGGCCGCCCATCATCGCGCTCAGTCTGATCGCGCTTTTCCTGCTCACGCTCTCGTGCATCAATTATGTGAACATCTCCCTGTCGACCGCCGTGCGGCGCGTCAAGGAGATCGGGATGCGGAAGGTGGTCGGCGGAAGCCGGCATCAGCTGGCGCGGCAGTTCCTGGCGGAAAACGTGGTGCTTTGCGGCCTCGCGCTCGTCGTCGGTATCGCTATCGCGCATTTCCTGCTCATCCCCTCATTCAATACCATCACCGAAAGCGATAACTCCCTCGGCACCGCGCCGATCTCCAGCCTGCTGCTCTTTCTGGGTTGTCTGCTGTTCGCCATCGCCCTGGCTTCGGGGGCGTATCCCGCCTTATACATGGCCTCGTTCCGGCCGATCGCCATTTTCCAGGGATCGCTTCGGATGAACCGGCGCAACCGGTTCATGCAGAGCCTCCTGACCCTGCAGTTCGTGCTGGCCTTCGTGACCATGATCGTGTGCACCGGGCTGCTCCTGAATGCCCACGACGAGCGCTCGCGCGACTGGGGCTACAACCCGAAAAACGTCCTCTATGTAGATCTGGAGCAGACCGATCGCTTCGAGGTCATGCGCGATTACGCGGCGTCGCTCCCGCAGATCGTTTCGATCGCCGGCAGCGAGCATCATGTGAGCCGCGACGAGGAGAGCCGCGACGTGACCGTGCGGGACCAGAAACAGAACACCACCATCTTGCGGATCGGCGCCGGCTACGCGGAGACGATGGGGTTGCGCCTGCAGGCCGGCCGGTTTTTCGATAGCGACCGGGAGCGGCAATCCGCACACGAACTCGTCGTCAACGAGGCGTTTGCCCGCACGCAGGGGTGGGACGATCCGGTCGGGCAGACGGTTCGGATCGACAGCGTCGCGTACGACATCATCGGGGAGGTAGCCGACTTTCACGTGCGCGGGTTCATGGCCGACATCAGGCCGACGATCTTTCGCCTGGCCGATCCGGCGGACTACCGGCTCCTCGCCGTGCACGTCGAAGACGGCGCCGGCCCGGCGGTGGCCCAGGCGCTGCGCGAACGCGCCGGCGCGCTCTGGGGCGATCGCGCGGTGGAAGTCGCGTTCCAGGAGGCCGCGTTCGACCGGCATTTTTCCGAGACGCGGGGCATCAACCAGATCTTTCTCTTCACGGCGCTGCTGGCGCTGATGCTGTCGTGCATGGGCCTCTTCGGCCTCGCGGCCCAGAACACGCTCAACCGAATGAAGGAAATCGGCATCCGGAAGGTGCTCGGCGCGTCGATCGCCCAGCTTGCCACGCACCTCAACCGGCGCTTCGCCATTCTGCTGGCGGCCGCGGCCGTCCTCGCGTCGCCCCTCGGGTACCTGCTGCTGAATGCGTTGCTGGATTCGATCTACACGTACCACATGGGGGTCGGGCCGGCGGCCTTCCTGATCGCCTACGCGCTCGTCTTCGTCACCGGGCTGATGACCCTGGGCACGCAAGTATACCAGATGGCGGTGACCGACCCGGTCGTCACGCTGCGCAGCGAATGAGCCGCGGAGACGTGCCCCGGGCGTCGTTATCGCCCTTCCGTCACCGTGACGACCCGCATCGGCCCCATCAGCCCCGAAGGCCGCAGCGGCGCGTCGGGCGGGTAGCGCCGGAAGCCAAAGCCGACGTTTCCGCCGGGCACGTCCGCCGTCGTCCATCCGATCCGCTCGGCGCCGGGCTGCACGTCGCCAATCAGCCGGTTCACCCAGAGGTTGGTCACGGCGATCCGCAGCGTATTCCGGCCCGTCTTGAGCGCATCCGTGATGTCCACCCGGAACGGCTCCTTCCATAGAATGCCCAGCGAACGACCGTTGACCGTGACTTCCGCCAGATCCTTCACGTCGCCGAGGTCCAGCCAGACCCGTGTGCCGGCGGCTTTCCAGCCGGCGTCCGCCTGGAAGGTCTTCGCATAGGTCGCGGTGCCCGAGAAATACTTGATGCCGGCGTCGGCGTGGGCGCTCCAGTCGGTCAGGGCGTCGAATGTCGCCTTCGCCGGCGCGCCGCGGCCTTTCTGGAAGGCGACTTCCCACGACCCGTCGAGGGTGGCGACGACGTTGCGCGATTCGGCGGGGAGCAGCCGCGCCGGCTCGGTCGCCGGCGTGCGGAAGACGACGAAAACCGACCCGTACGGATCGAGCGGTACGGTGACCATCGTGGCGCCATCGACGATCCGGTAGCTGGCGGGGCGCGACGTACCCGTGGCGGGATCCCACAATTCGGGGGTTTTGCCCTCGACGCGGAACGTGGCCTCGATCGTCTCGGCGCGTTCCTTCCGGTTGCTGAGGAAGTAGAGATCGCCGTCGGTCATCGTGCGGTGAAGAAAGAGCACCTGGCTGCCGGCCTGTCCGCCGGTATAGGTAAAGTCGGGCGCGATGGCTTCGGCGGCGAGGGCGGCGGCGATGTCGCCGTCGGTATACACGCGCCCGCGTCCGACGGACGTGACGCCGTCGCCGGGCCAGAGTGCGTCGAGGAGGGCCTGGATCGCGGCCGGGTCGTCGGACAGGCTGGGCGATGCGACGGGGCGCTTGCCGACCACCACAGCGCCGGCCTCCACCAGTTCGCGCAAGCGTTCGAGGGTCGCGAGGGTGACGCGGTCGCGATGGCCGGCCAGGTAGATCACGCGGTAGCTCGTGCCGTCGGGTGTGACGAGGCGGCCGTCTTCCACGGAAAGGCGGTGGGTGAGCGCGTGGCTGTTCACGAAGTCGTGCTGATACCCGGCCGGCGCGCCCGGGGCCGTGATGGCGTAGTTCCGGGTGATGACCGGGTTGCCCTCGCCGTAGAACAGCAGGATGTCGCTGACGGCGCGCCCCTGCTGGAGCAGGTGCGACGAGCGCGCAAGATAGTCGATCCAGGGCCGCGCCTGTTCGGCCCACGTTTCGTGGCGCGAGAAGTACTGCCCGAAGGGACCGAGCGTGAGTCCGGGCCCCTGATCGACGAGCGGCTGATGGACCGACGTGTGGATGACGAACCGGTTCACGCCGGCCAGCAGGATGGCGTCGGCCGTCGGCTTGAGCATCCAGGGGGAGTAGGCGAAGACGGGGCCGAAGGCGGTCATGCTCTCGCAGGCGACGATGTTCTGGCCGTAGAGATGCGCCACGGACGCCGATTCCCTGATGTCGCTGAAAAAATCGGTGGCGATGACGCCGGGATCCGCCTTGGTCCACATCGCCGCCATCGGGATGTCGCCGTGCATCTTCATCTCCATCCCGTCGCCGAGGGTCGCATGCAGGGATTCGTGGCCCTCCACGTACGCGATCATCCCGCGTTCGTGCAGCGCGTCGGCGAGCACGCCGTAGTGGTTTTCCTGGAGCGCGTCCATGATCGTCTTCCGGAAATCCCAGAGGAAGCGGTCGCTGGCGGCGGCGCTGCCGACGACATAGCCGGCGAGGGTCGGGAGATAGGGCGTCGGGTCGTACCCGCGCCGTTCGCGGAACAGGTCGAGCAGATGGGGCGACCAGTTGCCGGTGCCGGCTTCGTAGCTGTCGAAGATCATCGCACGGAGACCGCGGGCGCCCATGAGGCCTTTCGTGGCGCTCTTGTACTGGTCGAGGTAGTTGTCGATGTAGCGGCGGACGGCGCCGGCGTCGAGCTTGTCGACCTCCAGGCCGGTCGCCTCCGGCGAGGCCGGGTGGTTGGTGGTGCCCTGGAGGGAGTAGCCGAAACGAAGAACCTGCCAGTCGCCGGCCGGCGGCGTCCAGTCGCGCAGGGTGCCGTCCGGCTGGAGCCGGTCGGTGAGATCGACCACATCGCCCGGAGCGATCGCGGCGCCCGGCGCGGAGGCGGTCGTGGCGATGCTGAAATAATCGGCATTCAGCGCGAACGCCGTCTTCTCCTCGAAGCGATGGACCGTCGCGACGCCGCGAAGGGCCAGTTCGCCGATGCGAAGATCCGTCGGGGGAGGCGGAATGGGGACGCCCGGGATCAGCTCGGCCGGCGGCGGCTGGTTGGCGAGCAGCGTGGCGACAAAGCGGAAATAGCGGGCCCGGGTTGGCGGCAGCGCCGTCGTGCGCTGCGGAAAGCCGGTAGCGGGCTCGCCGACATCCCGCCAGGTGAGGCCGTCATCGCTGGCCTGGATCACGAGGTGGTGACGCGGCGCGGCCTCCTGGCCGAAAAACGGCTTCGCGGCGCCGGCGAGGCCGTACGTGACGCCGTTAACGACGACCGGCCGGCCGTAGTCGAAGGCGATCCAGGAGGCCTCGCCGTCCTCGGCGACGGGCAGCACGACCCCCTCCGAAACCCGGTTGTCCGAAAGCAGGCCGGCATCGATGGCGCCGGAGCTGGAGGTCACCGCCGGGGCCGGCAGCCGGGTGCCGTCCGGCAGGCGGAACGCGATGACGCGGGCATCCGCATAAAAATGAGGCCCCTCGCCGGCCTCTTCGGTGGCTCCCCCGAGCGCGGCGAGTTCATCGGTGAACGGCGCATCCTGAAAGGGCCCGGTGGTCTGGGGCGGTGCGGGGAGGACGCCGGCAAACCGCCGGCCGCCGGCGACGCCGGTTTCGGACCAGACGTATTTCTTCATCCCGTCCTCGGGCATCACCCACGGCCCCCCGGTTTCGCTCCAGCCCGGCGAACCGGCGATCGCCATTTCCAGGCCTTTCTTGTCCGCCAGCGAGGCCGTATAGGCAAAGACGTCCTTCCACGCCGGCGTCATGTAGATGAGCGGGGTGTCGACGACGCGGGGGGTGGCGAGCGATGCGTCGAAGTTCTGGATGCCGGCGATGCCGGCGCGTTTCATCCACTCGAAATCCAGCCGAACCCCTTCCCGGGTGACGTTGCCGTTCATCCAGTGCCACCAGACGCGCGGTCGGGCGGCGTCGGGCGGAGATTCAAAGCCCGCCCGCAGGGCATCGCCGGCGGATTGAGCGAGGACGGACGGGGTGCCACAGACGAGAATCGACAGGGCAACGAGCAACGCGACGCAGCAGCGCACGACGCGCCGCGGTACGGTGAAGGAGCGCATGGGAGGCATCGGATGGTGTACCGGATAACCCCCTAAACTTCAACACCGCCAGGCCGGAAAGCAAGCCTCGATCAGGCGGCTTCGGTCTGCGCGAGGGCCGTCATGTGTTCGTGCGTCTGTTCGAGCAGCGAGCTGATCCCCTGGGCGGACGCCTGCAGCGCTGCGTTCTCCTGCAGCCGGTCTCCGACCAGCTTGCCGAACCCGCTCACCTGCCGGTTCGCTTCGTTGAGCTGTTCGAGCACCTCTTCGAAGATGGCCAGGAAGTTGAGCGAATCGGGAATGCGCACGGCTTCCACCTGGCCCGAGAACTGCACCACACTGAGCATGCGCATGTAGCGCTGGAGGCGCACGAGCAGATCGCGGATGGTTTGCAGTTTTCCGCTGATATCGAACAGGTTGGGGATGAGCGTGGTGGCGCGTTCCTCGAAGAGACTGACCAGCGCGGTAATGTATTCGGTCATGACCTGGTCTTCTTCCGCCACCTCCTCCACCTCGCTACCGACGGCGGTGACTTCATCGATGAAAAGGCTGGCCATCTCGATATCGAGCGTCGCCACGAGCACGTCGAACACGAGCCGGAGCAGCGGGCCTTGCAGGTCGGATATCGACGTATGGAGCGACGCGATGAGCCCGATGCTCGCCGCGGTCTGCGCGCTCATCTGGCCGGCGATCTCCGCGAGCGCCAGCCCGCGTTCGCCCAGATGGCTCGACGCGATCTCCGCGTTGAGCGACGAACGCCGGATGGACTCGGCCAGGCGCTTGAGGAACGTGGCCTGGCCGGCAAGGCTCTTGTTGAGATCCGTAAACCCGCCCAGCGAAGCAAAAAGCGCGTCGAGATGCTCCGCCATGCTCTTGCAGTTGGCTGCGAGTTTCCACAGCGGCGACGACGTCGACACCGCGATGCGGCCTTTTTTCTTGACGACGATGTTCTTGAGCGCAGCGCGGCGGGCATCCATCTCCTGGTGCAGGGCCGACCACATCAATTCGTCGTACGAGTTGAAGCCGGCTTCCTCGATCAGGCTCACGAGGTATGGCATACTCTCCTCGAGCGCGATCTTCCGGCTGCCCGTTTCCTGCTCGCGCTGTTTTTCGAACGCGAGCACCTTCTGGTACACCTCCTGGACGGCCGCAAACAGCTCGCTCGACGGTTTGAGCCGGATGGAAACGTACCGGTCTCCCGAGGGCAGGACCAGGGCGAGCACCCAGTAGTAGCGCCCGTCAGCCGCCATGTTCTTGACGTAGGCGACGATCGTGCGGCCGGCGTCGAGGTAATCCCACAACACCTTGAACACGGCGCGCGGCATGTCGGGGTGCCGGATGATGTTGTGCGGCTCGCCGACCATCTCGTCGAGGGAGTAGCCGGCGATACGGGCAAACACGTCGTTGCCGAACTCGATGACCCCGCGCTTGTCCGTTACGGAAAAGAACAGCTCGTGGAATTCGAAAAGGCGTTCCTCGTTGAGAGGCGTAACCGTTGGACGGGCCATAAGGCGTTCAGTACTCGAAATGCCAGGGAATTGGACGTTTTGAAGTAGTATCGGCCGCTCTTTCCGACAATTCAGCGATGGAGGCAGTTCGTTTTTTGAACTTGTCGGCGACAAACCGACCGGCTATGTTTATCATGCGATTGCAGTCGTAAACAACCGCCTCCACGCATGTTCAAGTATGGCCAGTATTGCCCCGTAGCGCAGGCGCTCGAGATCCTCGGCGACCGATGGACCCTGCTGATCGTTCGCGACCTCCTGAGTGGAACGCGGCACTTCAATCATCTCGCCCGCGGCCTGCCCGGGATATCGCGCGGTCTGCTGGCAAGTCGTCTGCAGCGCCTGCAGGATACCGGGCTGCTGGAAAAAGAGGAATCGGCGGGCGGACGAACCGCGACCACGTACGTGCTGACGGAAGCCGGCCTCGCCTTGCGCCCCGTCATCGGGGCGCTCATGGTCTGGGGCGCCAACTGGAGTTTCGGTGAGCCTGACCCCAAAGCGCTCGATCCGCTGCTTTTAATGTGGTGGATGCACGACCGGGTCCACACCGATCGGCTTCCTGCGGACCGCATCGTGATCGAATTCAACTTCCGCACCGCGTCGCGCGATCTTTACTGGCTTGTCGTCAAACCCGGCGATGTGTCTCTGTGCGTTCAACACCCCGGGTTCGATGTCGATGTGTTCGTGGAAGCGGACCTGGCCATCTACTACAAGGTCTGGATGGGATGGCTGGACTACGAAGCAGCGGTCGGCGCCGGCCTGATCCGGCTGGATGCCTTGCCGGCGTACCGCCGCGATTTCCCGTCCTGGTTCGCGTGGAGCATCGCCGCACCCACCATCCGCAGCGTCCGCGACGCGCGCGCATCAGCCCCGAACGAAACATGATCTTCCCGCTCATACCCTGCATCCTGCTCATCCTCAACCTCGTGCCCGGCTTCGCCATCCACGCCGTGAAGCCCGATCCAACCAACGAAGCCGCCATCGCCTGGAACCGGACGGCCTATACGATCGCCCATCAGCACGATCAGTTTAATTCCTTCATCGGCGTCCGCGCGCTCGCCATGTCGTCGCTCGCGATGCACGACGCCCTCAACGGCATCGATCGGCGGTTCGAGCCGTATGCCACGCGCACCGACGCGCCCGACGCCGACCCCATAGCAGCCATCTCTCAGGCCGCGTACGACGTGCTCGCCGCGGCCTATCCGGCGCGGAAGGACACCTTGCGCGGCGAACTCGAACGCTGGCTGGGCACGGTCGACGACGCCGGCGCACGAGCGCGCGGGGTCGCGCTGGGTCACGAGACGGCCGCGGCCCTGATCCGCCTGCGCGACGGCGACGGCCACGAAAAAAACGGCGACTACACCCCGATGACCAAGCCGGGCGATTATCAGTACACGCCCGGTTTCGATTACGTCTGGAAGCCGGATTTTTCCTACGCCAGGCCTTTCACGCTCGACTCCCTCACCCAATTTCACGCCCCGCCGCCCCCGCCGCTCACCTCCGAGGCGTACGCCCGATCCCTGAACGAAGTGAAGGCGTACGGGAAAGCCGGCAGCACGGTCCGGTCGGCCGATCAAACCCACATCGCGCACTGGTGGGCCGAGTTCGGCGAGCACGGTTGGAACCGGATCGGCCGCATCACCGCGCAGGAACGCAACCTGCCGCTCTGGGAAACCGTGCGGATGTTCGCCCTGATCAACGTCAATCTGTACGACCTCTACCTGGTGTCCTTCGAGAGCAAATACGCGTACGACACCTGGCGCCCGTACACGGCCATTCGCCAGGCCGACGAGGACGGCAACCCCGCCACCGAGAAGGATCCGGACTGGCAGCCCGAGATGGTCACGCCCCCCTGGCCGGAGTACCCGTCAGCCCATGCGGCGGTCGGCGCCGGCGGCGCGGAGATCGTCGCGGCAGTTTATGGAACGCCGATGGTCGGTTTCACGATGGCCTCCGTCACGGCGCCGGAGGGGCAGCCGAACCGGACGTACGCCAGCCTCGACGCCGCCGCCGACGATTGTGCAGACTCGCGCATCTACAACGGCTTCCATTTCCGGTTCGCGACAGAGGCCGGCAAACGGCAGGGACGCGCACTGGCCCGCCACGTTGTACAGCGTATTTTGAGGCCTGTGAACCGGTGACGCGCCGGCGTGCGCTTGAGAGTATGTAAGCGATCGGCTACTTTGGTGTTGTCCTCGTCGCGCCGCGCGCCGCCTCCACCCGGGCGGGAGCCGCGTCGCCGCAACCCGTGTCCGAGAACCGTCATGCCCGCACGACACTACCTCGCACTCTGTTTTTCCGCCATCCTCTTCGCCTCCTGCCAGCCGGGCGGCACGACATCGTCCGATATCATCCAGGGCGTCGTTACCGGTCCTGACGGGCCGGAGGCCGGCGTCTGGGTCATCGCCGAGACCCAGGATCTGGCCACGCAATACGTCAAGATCGTCGTCACCGACGACGCGGGGCGCTACCTCCTGCCCGAGCTGCCGGCGGCCACGTACGACGTCTGGGTGCGCGGCTACGGCCTGGTCGATTCGCCGAAGACGCGCGCCGAGCCGGGCGCCACGCTCGACCTCGAGGCCGTCCCGGCGCCCGACGAACGGGCGGCGGCCTTTTATTACCCCGCCGGCCACTGGTATTCGCTGCTCCGGGTGCCGCCAAGGAGCGACTTCCCCGGCACGGGCCCCACGGGCAACGGGCTCTCGCCCAACGTAAAAAACCAGGCCGACTTTCTCCGCACCATCAAATCAGGCACGTGCACGGCCTGCCATGCGCTCGGCAGCATCGGCACGCGCACCTTCCATCCGGCGTTTCCCGAGTACCCGAGCACCGAGGAAGCCTGGGAGCGCCGGCTGAAATCCGGACAGGCCGGCGGCCAGATGACCGGCGCCATCGCCGGGCTGGGCGGCAAGCGCGTGTATGAGATGTTCGCCGACTGGACCGACCGCATCGCCGCCGGCGAGTACCCGGAGGCGCCGCGCCGGCCCGAAGGCCTCGAACGCAACGTCGTCATCACCCAGTGGGACTGGGCCGATCCGAAACACTACCTCCACGACGTCGTCTCCACCGACCGCCGCGACCCCACCGTCAACGCGAACGGCCCCGTGTACGGCGCGCTCGAGCTGAGTTCCGACTACATCCCCGTCGTCGACCCGGTGCAGAACGCGTCCCGCCGGATCCCGCTCACCGTCCGCGACCCGAACACCCAGCCGGCGTCCGGCCCCGAGATGCTCGAACCTTCGATGTACTGGGGCGACGAGGTGCTCTGGGACAGCAAGACCAACGTCCACAACCCGATGCTCGACGAGCGCGGACGTGTCTGGCTGACGGCGGCCATTCGGCCCTCGGAAAACCCTGACTTCTGCAAGGAAGGGTCGGACCATCCCTCGGCCCAGGTTTTCCCACTCAACCGTTCGTACCGGCATCTGGGCTTTTACGACCCGGCCACCGATGTCTATACGCCCGTCGGCACCTGCTTCAGCACGCACCACCTCATGTTTGCCGAGGACGAAAACCACACGCTGTGGACAAGCGGCGGCGGACCCGTCGTCGGCTGGCTGAATCGGAAGCTGTACGACGAGACGGGCGACGAAGAAGCCGCGCAGGGCTGGACGCCGCTCATCCTCGACACCAACGGCAACGGCCGGCGGGACGCGTGGACCGAACCGGGCGAGCCGATGGACCCGAACAAGGACATGCGTATCACGTCGGGCTTCTACGCCGTCGCGCCGGCGCCCGACGGATCGGTCTGGGCCTCGTCGCTCGGATTCCCGGGCTCGGTCGTCCGGCTGACACCCGGCGACGACCCCACGCATACGGCCCTGGCCGAGCGGTTCGAACCGCCGCTCGATGCCGGCGGCGAGCCCGTGCACGGCTGGTCGCCGCGCGGGATGGACATCGACCGCAACGGCGTCGCCTGGGTGGCGCTCGCCAGCGGGCATCTGGCCAGCTTCGACCGGCGCAAGTGCACCGGACCGCTCAACGGCCCGGAGGCGACCGGTCAGCACTGTCCGGAAGGGTGGGCGTTCTACACGGAACCGCTCCCGCAGCTCGAAGGCGTCGACTACGAAGGCAGCGCCGGCGGGAGCTATTACACTTGGGTGGATCAGTTCAACACCTTCGGCCTGGGCGCCAACACCCCGATCAACACCGGCAACGGCGCCGAAGCGCTGCTGGCTCTCCAGGATGGGAATTGGGTCGTGCTGCGCGTTCCGTATCCGCTGGGCTTCTATACCAAATGGATGGACGGCCGCATCGACGACCCGAACGCCGGCTGGAAAGGGCGCGGGTTGTGGACCACCATCAGCACCCGGGCCCCCTTCCACATGGAAGGCGGCAAAGGCACGTCCAGCAAGGTCATGAAATTCCAGCTGCGCCCGGATCCCCTGGCGCACTGACCGACACCGACACCCGGTTTGGAAGGGCTGCCTGCATCGCGCGGGCAGCCCTTCTCTTTTTGCCTACGCCCGCGTAGGGACACCCCTCACACGCCGCGCCGCACTCCCATTACCTGTCATGACAAGCCGCCCCTTCACAGCCCCGGCATGGCGCGGGCTACTATAGATCTGCGACTGCAAGCGCACCGGACAACCATCCACTCAATCGGTAACGGGCATGAAAAAGCTGCTTATCCTCGGCGCAGGGACCGCCGGCACGATGATGCTCAATAAGCTGCACCACCGGCTCGACCTCACGGCATGGGAACTCACCATTGTCGATAAAGAACACGTTCACTACTACCAGCCGGGCTTCCTCTTCATCCCGTTCGGCATCTACAAGCCCGACGAAGTGATGCGCGCCAAGACCGACTTTTTCCCCGAGGGCATGAACGTCGTCTGGGGCGAGGTCGAGGAGGTCAAGGGCGACGAAAACCTCGTCCGACTCACCAATGGCGACACCCTTTCCTACGACGTCCTGATCGTCGCGACGGGCACCACCCCGCGCCCGGAAGAAACGCCGGGGCTCAAGGGGAAACTCTGGTACACGGATATTTTCGACTTCTACACGCACGACGGCGCCTCGCGCCTCGCCCGGAAGCTCGAACACTGGGAAGGCGGCCGGCTGGTCATCAACCTGGCCGAAACGATCATCAAGTGCCCCGTGGCGCCCCTCGAGTTT
Organism: Rhodothermales bacterium; assembly: GCA_041391505.1. Taxonomy (NCBI): domain Bacteria; kingdom Pseudomonadati; phylum Rhodothermota; class Rhodothermia; order Rhodothermales; species Rhodothermales bacterium. The sequence goes on along the minus strand of JAWKNW010000012.1, from coordinate 129,556 downwards.
GCGTTCCTGTCCGACGCCTACTTCACGGAAAAGGGGATGCGGGACAAGGTGGATATCTTCTACGTCACCCCGCTCGCCGGCGCCTTCACGAAACCGAAAGCTACGGAAGTCCTCAGCGGCCTGCTTGAGAAAAAAGGCATCAACGTCATCCCGGACTTCTACCTCGAACACGTCGATGAGGACGAGAAAAAGCTCGTTTCGTACGACGGCAAGGAAGTGCCGTTCGACCTGCTCGTCTCCATCCCCGTCAACATGGGCGCCGACTTCGTGGATGCCAGCGACATGGGCGACGACGACGACCTGAATTTCATCCCGACCGATAAACATACGCTCCAGTCCAAGACCTTCGAGAATATGTTCATCATCGGCGACGCGACCAACGTGCCGACGTCCAAAGCCGGCTCCGTGGTGCATTTCATGAGCGAAACGCTGATCGAAAACGTGATGCACTACATCAACGGCGAAGCGCTCGAACCGTCTTTCGACGGCCATGCCAACTGCTTCATCGAAACGGGTTTCGGCAAGGCCACGCTGATCGATTTCAACTACAGCACCGAGCCGCTGCCGGGCAAATTCCCCCTGCCGCACCTGGGCCCGATGAGCCTCCTGAAGGAATCGCGTCTCAATCACATGGGCAAACTCTTCTTCCGCTGGGTCTACTGGCACATGCTGCTGACCGGCAAGGAGCTCCCCGTCCCGGCGCATATGTCGCTCGCCGGCAAGGAACTCGAAGAAGAAGCCATCGCCTGACCTAAACCGACCACGACCATGACAAGCACCGTACTCGCCGGCGTGTCCGTCGACCTCGACAACGAAGGCTACCTCGCCGATCCCTCCCAGTGGACGCCCGAACTGGCGAACGAAATCGCACGCGAAGAAGGCATCGTCCTGACCGACCGGCATTTCGACGTCCTCAACTACCTCCGCGAACAGAACGCCTCGGGAGAAAAACTCACCATCCGCCGCGTCGGCAAATCCGGCCTCGTGACGATCAAGGAGTTCTACGACCTTTTCCCCGGCGGACCGCTGAAGAAAGCCAGCCGCATCGCCGGCATCCCGAAACCGGTCAGCTGTGTGTGACGGACGATGTGGGAGGGGAGTATGGGCGTCGAAAACCCCGTACTCCTGCCTCCCCACACGCCGATCCCGCTCCCCCCTACGTTCACGCAAACCGCGCTACCGCCATGGAAGCCACCTCTGAACTCGCCAAATCGATGACCACCCCGAAAGCGGAAAAGAATCCGATCCAGAAGGTGCTCATCATCTGCTCGAAAGGCACCCTGGAAGATGTGTACGCCGCCCTCATCATGGCCAACGGCGCCCTGATGGAAGGGATTGAAGCGGAGATGTTCTTCACGTTCTTCGGCCTGGAGGCGATCAAAAAAGACGCCCAGGATCATCTGCACACCGCCACCGTGGGCAACCCGGCCCTGATGCGGCAGATGCCGACCCTCCTCGCCGGCCTGCCCGGCTTCGAGGCGCTGGTCTCGACGATGATGAAAAAGGAGATGGAAAAGCTGGATATCCCGCCCGTCTCCGAATTCCTGGAAATCATCTCCGAAAGCGGCGGCAAGCTCCATGCGTGCCGGCTCGCCGTCGACATGTTCAAGCTGAAACGGGAAGACTTCATCGATCAGCTGGACGACATCATCACCGTCGGCGAAATGTACGCCCTCGCCGAAGGCAAGAACACCCATATCATCTTTATCTGATCGCCTCTCCGTAGCCCATTCGGCATCAACCTCCATAAGCCGCCGCGCGCGACCCGAAGCACGACGGGTCGCGCCGGCGGTTTTTCCTTTCACTCAACCGGGCCCCAGGATGACGATCACCCATGAAATGGACGTGGCCGGCCTCGAATTCCACGAGCGGTACGTCATAGCCAAAGTGGCCTATGGCGTTCATCTGGACCCGGCGAACAGCGAAGCCGGCATCGAGCTGATCGCCGCGCGGTACCAGCAGCCGTTCGGCTACATCTCCAATCGGATAAACGACTATTCGCGCGACTACGGTCTGTATCGCCTCATCAAGGAAAAAGCGCCGAACCTGGCCTGTATCGCCCTCGTCATAGACAGGCCGCATGCGCGCGCGATGGCGCGAATCGAACAGCGCGTAGGGAATCGGTCGGTGCCGGTGGAGATTTTCGCCGACCTCGCCTCCGCCGTGGCCTGGACGGAGGAGCAGGTGGAACGCGCGCGAAGAGCCGTTTGAAATTCGGTAAAACGGCGTTACGTTGAGGCGTACTCGGTCGATTGGCTTACTGATCGATGCGACGTTCGTGGATACCGCGACCTGTCCAGTTACGGCTCACAGGCCTCAGAGCCCTCTTCTCGGCAGCCCGCGGTGCCCGTGGTCCTTCCTCACATTCACTATGCGTATCGAGCATGCGTTTGATTTTGGCCATGTTACCCTTTACGACCTCTACCTGATTGGCGAAGCCCATTTCGGGGTGCATTTCGGCGAAGCGGAACTGCGTGCGACCCTGACCTGGGCCCAGCCCCACTACCGCGAGCCTTTCGGATACATCTCGGTTCGAACACACGATCACAGCCGCGACCTGTCCGCTTACCGCATCCTGTCGGAGTATACACATGTGCTGGCCAGCCTCGCCGTCGTTCATCCCAAAGGAGATCCCTACAGGATCGGTGAGCTGGAGCGCAAGATCGCCATCAGATACCTGAAAATCGCGCTTTTCGACTCGACGGAAGACGCCGTGGCATGGACCGTTCAACTGGTCAAGAACGCACGGGCCCAGCCGCGCTGATCGCAGGGAGGAGACGCGAGCGCGTTACGGCTGGATCAGGACCGCCACATAGACGGCGTACCCGGCCAGCAGCAGGCCCCCCTCCCAGCGGCTGATCCGAAAGCCGGTCCACGCCAGCGGCAGCAGCGCGGCGGCGGCGAGTAGCATCGCCCCGTAATCGAGCGTCGTGAACCCCGCGCCGGCGAGGGGGTGCACGGTTGCGCTCACCCCGAGGATGGCCAGGACATTAAAGATGTTCGACCCCACCACATTGCCGATCGAGAGGTCGCCCTCGCCTTTCCACGACGCCACCAGCGAGGTGGCCAGTTCAGGCAGGCTGGTCCCAACGGCGATGATGGTCAGCCCGATGACGCGTTGACTCATGCCGAGGCGTTCCGCCAACGCCACGGCGCCCTGCACGAACAGATTACCGCCTACGACCAGCAGCGCGAGGCCGGCGCCTACCATCAGCACGGCATTCAACGTCGGCACCCGCGTCGCATGGACGGTGTCCTCCATGCTGGCCGCCAGCGCTTCCCGGTCGCGGCGAGCGGCCGAGATCAAGAACCAGAGGTAGGTCGCCATCGCGGCCGCGAGGAGCGTTCCGTCGATCCGCCCGAGCTGGCCATCGGCCAGCATGACCACCAGCGCGAGGGACGCGCCGATCATGATGGGCACATCGAGGCGGACGAGCTGAACCTGCACCTTCATCGGCCGAATGACCGCGGCCAGCCCGAGGATCAGGGCGATGTTGCAGATGTTGGAGCCGATGATGTTGCCGAGCGCGATCCCGCCGGCGTCGTGTACCGCCGCGCTCACGCTCACCACCATTTCGGGCGCGCTGGTCCCGAATGCCACGACGGTCAGCCCGACGATGAGCGGAGCGATACCGAGTTTGAGCGCCAGCGCCGCGCCGCCTCGAACGAGGAATTCAGCGCCGAAGTAGAGGAGGAGCAACCCTCCTGCAAGAAACAGGAACGTCGCCATGGTGGAATTGGGAGTTTGGGTGGGTGGCGCGCCGAATGGGAATCACTCGACCCGCAGAACAATCACCGTCTGGTCGTCGCGCAGGCCGGCGTCTCCGACGAAGCTGCGCAGCGCGGCCTGGACGGAGTCCGCGATGCGCGCCGCACTCGCGTCGAGCTGGCTGCGGATCGCGCGGCGGAAACGCCGTTCGCCGAACACCTGGCCGTCGGCGCGGGTCGCCCGGGTGCAGCCGTCCGTACGGAAGACGACCACATCGTCCTTTTCGAGCTGGAGCACCCCCTGTTCGTAGGTGAGGCCGGCGCAGATGCCGAGCGTCATGCCGCCGGTCGTGAGGGTCGTCACGCGGCCTTTCCGGAACAGGAGCGGAGCCATATGGCCCGCGTTCACATAACAGAGGATGAACTCGTCGAGATCCAGCCGGCAGCAAATAAGGGAGGCGTACTCCTCGGTGCGGGTGTCGCGGGTCAGCAGGTCGTTGACAGCGCCGACGATTTCGGGGAGCTGGCGGCTGTTGCCCATCTGGGAGCGGTAGGCCATCAACGCGCCCGACATCAGGAGGGCCGCCGGCATCCCCTTGCCGGCCACTTCGCCGATCGCGAGCCCGATCGTGTCCCGGTCGATCTTCGACACATCGTAAAAGTCGCCGCCCACTTCATACCACGAACTCATCCGGACGGCGAGCTGGATGTCGTCCGCATCCGGTATCACCGAGGGCAGCATCCGCTGCTGGATGCTTGCCGCGATGGCCAGGTCGCGCGACTGGAGCTTGAGCTGGAGCTCGCTCCGATGCAGGCGCGCCAGTTCGAGCGCCATGACGGCGTACCGCGCCAGGACGCGCAGCGTCTGCGTGTGCGTCCGGGTAAACCGAACCGGGCGATCGGTATAGATCGACAGACTCCCGACGACCTTTTTCCCCTCGAACAACCCGACCGCGAGCAGGGACGAGATGCCTTCCTCGAGCGCCGCCTCGGAAAACTGCAGGTCGCTCCCGGCCCGCACGTCGTACAGCGAATACACGCCCTCTTGCTGGATCAGCGACTGGAATCGGTTCTTGATGTCGATCACCGGCGCCGAAAACAAAAACCGTTCGCTCAGCCCCGTCACCGAGCGGATGCTCAGTTCGCCCGTATCGGCGTTGAGCATACGGAGGACGCATCCCTTCACCTTCATCTTGCGCACGGTGACGTCCGTGATCGCCTTCAGCAGCGCCTCCGGATCGAAATGGGAGGCGAGCAGCATCCGACTGATCGTCTCGATGGCGTCCAGGGCATCGAAGGAGGCTTCGGCGGGTCCTATCGTGGTTTTGGAGGGCATGTGGCGTAAGACGTTCGCGGTTCCGGGTTCGCGCGGTCACGGCATCGGGCCGGCGCGTCCCGGGGTTATTTCGGCTGCAGTTTCACGATGGGCAGGATCATCTCCTCCATCGACGCGCCGCCGTGTTGCATGGTGTCGCGGTAGAAATTGACGTAGTGGTGGTAGTTCGTCGGATAGACGAAATAGTAGTCTTCCTTGGCGATGATATAGTTCGTGTTGATGCCCCGCCCAGGCAGGCCGAACTCCTGGGGGTTCTTTACGAAGATCGCGTGTTTGCTGTCGCACTTGAGGTTGCGGCCGTATTTGTAGCGCAGCGCGGTGGAGGTCTCGCGGTCGCCGAGGACCTTGGTGGGCCGGAGGCTGCGGACCGCGCCGTGGTCGCTCGTGACGACGATCGTGCATTCCCGTTCGGCGAGGGTCTGAAAGGCCTGAAAGAGCCACGAGTGCTGAAACCAGGTGCGCGTGAGCGAGCGATACGCCGGCACGTCGGGCGCGATCTCCTTCAGCACCGCCGAGTCCGAACGGCTGTGCGCGAGAATGTCGACGAAGTTCACCACGATCGCGCTCAGGTCGCTCTGGGTGTATTCGACGATGTTCTGCGCGAAGTCCCGGCCGTGCTGGGTGCTCACCAGCTTCTCGTAGCGCATGCGCAACCCGGGCTTCTTCCGTTCGATCAAATCGCCCAGAAAGGCCTCCTCGTTGCGGTTGCGGCTGTGCTCGTCTTCCTCGCCCTCCGACCACAGGGCCGGGTACCGACGCTCCAGATCGTTTGGCATCAACCCGCTGAAGATGGCGTTGCGGGCATAGGGCGTCGCGGTGGGCAGGATGGAATAATAAAACGACTTCTCGATCGAGAACAACGGAGCGAGGAGGTGCTCGAATTCGAGCCACTGGTCATAACGCATGCAGTCGATCACAAAAAAGACGACCGGCCGGCCCTTGCCCACTTCCGGCAGCACGGTCCGGGGCACGACCTCGTGCGACAGCATCGGGCGCGCGTCGTTCGGGGCGCTGCCCAGCTGCGAAACCCATCCGCGGTACGACTCCTCCACGAACCGCCCGAATTCGCGGTTGGCTTCCTGGTATTGATCCACGAGCACCTGCCGGACGCCTTCGTCGCTGCCGAGCGAGAGGTCGTACGCCATCAGCCGCAGATAGAGATCGACCCACTCCTGGTGCGATCGGGCGTCGGCCAGCATGGCGCTGATCTGCCCGAAAGACTGGAGGTACTGCTGCGACATCTTCTCATGGCGAAGGCGCGAGCGCTCCAGCAGCCGTTTGATCGTCAGCAGGATCTGGCTGGGGTTGACGGGCTTCGTCAGATAGTCGCTGATCTGGTCGCCGAGGGCCTGCTCCATCAGGTCCTCCTCCTCGCTCTTGGTCACGATCACCACCGGCATGTCGGGCACGATGCGCTTGATTTCGGAGAGCGCCTCGAGGCCGCCCATCCCGGGCATCTGCTCGTCCAGCAGCACGACATCGCACCGGTCGCGCCGAACCTGTTCGACGGCGTCGGCGCCATTGGTCACACTCGTCACCCGGTACCCCTTGGATTCGAGAAACAGGATGTGCGGGCGAAGCAGATCGATCTCGTCGTCGGCCCAGAGGATGTGTGGCGATGGCATAAGGTACCGGTTGGTGCGGTGAGGTGTTCGGTCGTTGCCGGGCGCGCGACGGAACGTCTCGCCGGCTGGACGGCTACAAGAGCCGGGATGTTAATCGGTTTCAGAATCGAACGTTCCGCCTTTCTCCTTCGATCTTGCTTCCATACAGAGATACCTCCCATGGCCAAAACACCCTCCCATCGTTCCCGCATGGCCCCTGCCGTCGAGAAAGCCCTCAACGACCAGATTCAGGCCGAATTCGAGTCGGCGTACCTGTACCTCCAGATGGCGGCCCAGTTCGAGGCGCTGAACCTCAAGGGATTTGCGCACTGGCTGCGCCTCCAGTGGCAGGAAGAGACCGCGCACGCGATGAAGCTGTTCGATTTCACGCTGCAACGCGATGGCGGCATCGCGCTGGAGGCGATCCCCAAACCCAAGGTCAAGTTCAAGACGCCGACGGAAGCCTTCGAACAGGTGCTCGAACACGAGCGGTACATCACCGGCCGCATCCACGAACTGTACGAGGTCGCCCGCGAGCACAAGGATTACCCGCTCCAGTCCCTCCTCCACTGGTTCATCGACGAGCAGGTGGAAGAAGAGGACAATGCCCGATCGATCATCGACACGCTGCAGCTGGTCGGCAACGACGGCGCCAACCTGTTCCTGCTCGACCGCGAGCTGGGCGCGCGCACGACGGCGCCCGACGCCTGATCGTCGCTCAGACGGGCAGCCGGCCGGCAGCCGGGGCCACCCGATCGGCCGGCGCGCTCACGGGGATGCCGGGCGGCGTCGCGTAGTGGCGACGGGTGGTGCGGACGTGGTGGGTGAGCCAGATGAGCACCACGAGCGTGACGATGCCCATCACCATGGTGATGCGCTGCAGGGCTTCCCGGGAGAGGTGATTCATGGCCACGATGCCCAGGATGATCCCGCTGGCGAGGCCGATGAAGCCGTAACCGAACGCCAGGGGAGGGCCGGTGAGCCCGCTGCCGTCCGGCATGCCGAACAGCACACCCACCGCCAGCCCGGCAAAAAGCCCCAGAAAGCCGGCGAGCAAAAAGAAAGCGACGGACTTGATGAACGATTGAACCGCAGTCGCCATACGTCGCTTCCGGTTTCAGTGTAGATGCGGACAGGAGGGTAAGGACGGGCGCGTCCGGGCGAAACCACCCTGACGAACCCGCTCCTCCTTACCTCTCAGTCCGAATGCTCAATCGGGCAGAATCTTGATCATGATATTCCGGTAGTGCACTTCGCTCTCCGGATCGTGCCCCTGGATGGCCACCGTTCCGCTCGAAAGCCGGCGGCCCCGCATGTCGTCCGGGCGTTCGGCGTTTTCCGGCTCGGTGTAATCGACCAGCGTCTTGTCGTTCACTTTCGTGATGATGCGCTTGCCGTTTACGATGATGTGTTCGGTGAACCACTCGTTGTCGTTCGCCGGCGCCTCGCGCACATCATCGATCGCGTACAGGCCGCCCGTTCTGCGCCAGTCGGTGTGGGAATTGTTCACCTGCACCTCATACCCTTTGGCCGGCCATCCGTCCTCCTGAAATTCGGTGTGGATGTACATGCCCGAGTTGGCGCCCGGCTTCGTCATCACCTCGGCTTTCCATTCGAAGTTCTTGAACGTGTGTCCGCCGACGGGGCCGGTGTAATACAGGTGCGAGCGCGGTCCCTTCACGATCAGCTCGCCGTTCTCGACCCGGAACGTGCCCGGCTCTTCGCTGGCCGTCCAGCCGTTGAGGGTTTCGCCGTCGAAGATGCTGATCCATTCGCCGACCGGCGTGTCAGCGTGCGACATCGCCATGGGCTCGGCGCCGGCGGTATCCGGGGTAGTATCCGGCTGGCAGCCGGCGATGAGGAGGGCGCATGTCGCGATAGCGATCCACGATTTCATGGGAGGGTAGGGTTGGTGAAAACGACGGTTGAAAACGCTAAGTTACGATACGATCGGGATTAATGCCCGACCCCTGTTCCCTGAATGACACCCCTGCACATGCTTCGCTATATCCTGCTTTCCGCCGCCCTCGTCCTGTCCGCCGGCTGCGCCGCTCCTGGCGACGACGTCCCGCAAGCCGCCCTCGATGCCATCACCGCCGACGGGCTGTCCGACGGCATCGCCACCCTCGCCTCCGACGCCTTCGAGGGGCGTGCGCCTTCCTCGCCCGGAGAGGAAAAAACGGTCGCCTACCTCGAAGCGCAGTTCCGCACGATCGGCCTGGAGCCGGGCAACGGCGATTCCTATTTCCAGCAGGTGCCGCTGGTCGCCATCACGGCCAACCCCGACATGCAGCTCAGCGTAGCCGACGAGTCGGGGCGCTCGACGTACGCCTACGGCGACGACTTCATGGCCTGGACGACGCGCATCGTGGAATCCGTCCACCTCGACGCCTCGGAGATGGTGTTTGTCGGCTTCGGCGTCGTGGCGCCGGAATACGACTGGAACGACTATGCCGGCCTCGACGTCCGCGGCAAGACCGTGGTGATGCTGATCAACGACCCCGGCTTCGGCTCGGGCGACCCGTCGCTGTTCAACGGCAACGCCATGACGTATTACGGGCGGTGGACCTACAAATTCGAGGAGGCCGCCCGCCAGGGCGCCGCGGCGGCGTTCATCGTGCACGAGACCGAGCCGGCCTCGTATCCCTGGGAGGTCGTCAGCGGCAGCTGGTCGGGACCGCAGTTCGACCTCGTGCCGGAAGACAACAACATGTCGCGCGTCACGGCCGAGGGGTGGCTGCATATCGACACGGCGCGCGCCCTGTTCCAGCGCGCCGGCCTCGACTTCGACGCCGAGAAGGCGCGCGCGCGGACCCGCGCATTTTCGCCGGTCTCGCTCCGCCTCACCGCGTCGATGGACATCGCCAACACCATCCGCCGCTCCGAGTCGCGCAACGTCATCGCCACCCTGCCCGGGCGTACGCGTCCCGACGAATACGTCATCTACATGGCCCACTGGGATCATTTCGGGATCGATCCGAGCCTCGAAGGGGACCAGATCTATAACGGCGCCGTCGACAACGCCTCCGGCACGGCCGGCCTGCTCGAAATCGCCCGGGGCTTCGCCGCGCTTCCGCAACGGCCGGAACGGTCGGTCGCGTTTCTCGCGGTCACGGCCGAGGAACAGGGCCTGCTCGGCGGCCGCTATTACGCCGAGTATCCCATCATCCCCACCGCCCAGACCGCCGCCGCGATCAATATCGACGGGGTGAACCTCACCGGTCCGACCCGAGACCTCACCGTGGTCGGCTACGGCAACTCGGAGCTGGACCGGTATCTCACGGAGGCCGCCGAGGCGCAGGGCCGCGTGGTGCGCCCCGATCCGGAGCCGCAGAAGGGGTTCTTCTACCGGTCCGACCACTTCAGCTTCGCCAAAAAGGGGGTGCCGGCCCTGTACACCGACCCGGGCATCGACGATGTGGCGCGAGGGGAAGCCTACGGGATCCAGATGCGCGAAGACTATACGGCGAACCGGTACCACAAGCCGGCCGACGAATTCGACCCGAACTGGGACTTTTCCGGCGCCGTCCAGGACCTGAGGCTGCTGCTGACGGTCGGGTACCGGGTGGCCAACACCGACCACTGGCCTACCTGGAACGACGGCACCGAATTCAAAGCCATCCGCGAAGCCGAACGCCCGCCGCAGCCCTGAACACGCACCCGACGCATGCACCTGACCCTTCTGCCTGAACCCATGGCCGTATGCCGGCTCCCCCCGGATGCCCCGTTGCCGGCCGGCGTGCTCGACGCCCCCTTTTGCAGCGTAACCCGCACGACGGACGAGCTATCCATCGTGCTGGAGGCCCGTAGGGCGCAAGCCGGCTGGAAAGCCGAGCTCGGCTGGCGCATGTTCAAGGTCGCCGGCCCGATGGATTTCGAGCTCACCGGCGTGGTCGCCGGCCTCACCGTGCCGCTCGCCGACGCCGGCCTGCCGGTTTTTGTGGTCTCCACCTTCGACACCGATTACCTGCTCGTCCGGTCCGATCGCCTCGACGCAGCCATCGCGACGCTGCGAAACGCCGGCCACGAGGTGGATGGGTAGAGGCAAAGCCCAGCATTCCGCAGAATGCTGGACTTTGCCGCTTCAGGTTGCCGGTTTCAGGTCCAATGAAGGCTTATCTGGACGATGGCGCGTTTAGAAACTGTTGAGAAATAAAAAAGAGTTGTCTTCCTGAGCCCCCGGCGCTTGCGACGGGGTTGTCGAAAGCCTGCCCCCGCGAACGCGGGGGGACCTCCCGAATCACTCGCGCATGGCTCGCATGAGCGTCTCACGGTGGTTCGAGAGGTCTCCCCGCGTTCGCGCGGACGGGCATTCATCACGCCCACCGCAAGCGGAGGGCGGTTCAGGATGACGTACCGAGAAGGATTTTTGAAAATCCCAACCGTTTCTTAGCCTTGAATACCTCGTTACCGCGACCAGGGCGGCACGATGTCGTTCATGCGCGCGTAGGCGATCAATTGACCCATGTGTTCGCCGAGGTGCGACTGGAGCTGGAAGAGCACATCCCACTTCTGGGTGGTCTGGCCGTAGAGGGTCGTCGTCATGGCGAGTTCCTCCGCGGTGATGGTTTCCGCCAGACGGGTCGTGAAGGCGATCGACGCCTTGAGCATGTCGACGACGGCCTCCTTGCCGGTGATGGATTCGATGGCGTTCAGGTCGAGCCCGGCCGGCGCCTCGGCGCCCATGTTCTCGACCGGATACATGTAGTTGTAGTGCGCGATGTGCGTGAACACCTGCTCGACCGACATCACCCCCTCGCCCGGGCTCCAGGAAAACTTGTCCGCGGGGATGGCCTCCGCGAGCGATACGAGCCGTTGCGATGAATACCCGAACTTGGGAAGAAACGCTTCGGCGAAATGCGCCGGCGCCTGCGCGAAGAGGGCGGGGGCTCCGAGCGCCACGGCGGCGAGGAGAGCGAACACGGAAAGCGAACGTTTCATGGTGGTCTGTTTGATCGGATGGAAAGCGAATGCCCTGGATCGTACGCGGAAGGTTCGCGAACGATTCCCGCTATCTCGGCGGCGAATCCAGAAGGGCATTATATTTGTTCTGTTGAGCCGGCGTACCCGTGCATTTTTAAGTAATCAGGAACATTTTATACGCCGCGTGATCAAGAGGACGTTGATAGCGTCCGCATGAAACCGCGCATTTCGTCGCGTCCGTTGCGCTTGATCGATCCACGTCCGTCGCGCCATCGCTCGCATCCAATTGCCGTTTAGATAAATTATCGAGGCCCATTTTTCTGGGCATGACCGTCCTCGTAGTGAACGAAGGCCATGGTTAGCACCTTGATTCCCCCAACAGCCCAAGCTTAGTACGCGCGCAGGCCATGGAAGAACATCCGATAACATCGGTTCTGAAGTTTTTTCTCCTGTCGCTCCTGGCGCTGGTTGCGCTCGTATCCACGGGACTGCTCTACCGCATGTACGAGCAAAACCGGGTTACCCAGCTCACCAAAATCTCGACGCCCGGAGGCATCGACCTCCTGGGCAATGTGCCGCTCGGCGAAGAAGAACAGTGGGTCCTGATCCGCGGTCAGAAGCAAACCAATCCCGTCCTCCTCTATCTTCACGGAGGCCCCGGTTCGTTCGTCATCCCGCGGGCGCGCGATTTCGGTCTTCCGCTGGAGGAAGATTTTGTCGTGGTCTACTGGGATCAGCGCGGCTCCGGAAAATCTTACCGGCCCGGCCTCTCCGCCGAGTCGATGGATATCGAGCGATTCATCGCAGACACCCATGAACTCGTCGAGGTCCTGAAGCGGCGCTTCAACGTGCCCAAGATCTACCTCGCCGGCAACTCGTGGGGCTCGGCGCTCGGGATGCTCGTGGCCGAGCGCTACCCCGAATCCTTCTACGCGTTCGTCGGAACCGGCCAGCTGGTGAATACGGCCCGCTCCGAGGCGCTGTCGTACGAATTCACGCTGCGCGAGGCGCGCAACACCAGCAACCGGGAGGCCATCCGGGAGCTCGAGGAGATGGGCCCGCCGCCCTGGGACTACCGGACCATGAACAAGCAGCGCAAGTGGCTGCGCCGGTTCGGCGGAACGATCTACAAGGAACGCGAGGCGCCCGGCAGTTTCCTGTCGGATTTCATGGGCCGGATGCTGCTGAGCCCGGAGTACACCCTGCTCGAAATCCTTGAAATCAGCTCCGATCCCAACTTCGCCGTGCGCACGCTGTGGGACGACCTGGGCCAGATCAACCTCTTCGAGGACGTGCCGCGCGTCAACGTGCCCGTCTATTTTATCGCCGGCCGCCACGACTACAACACGCCGTCGGAACTCGTCAGGAAATATTTCGATCAACTCGACGCGCCGGCAGGCAAACACCTCATCTGGTTCGAGGACGCCGCCCACATGCCCGAGTTCGAGAAGCCCGAGCAGTTCCACCGCGTCATGGTCGACTCCGTCCTCGCCCAGACCTACCCGCACTACGTCTACACGCCCTGACGTACCGCCGCACGGGTTCGACCCGATTGCCTATCTTGCCGGCTGATTCTGACGATCAGCACCGAAACCCGACATGGACTTCGCCGCAGGCAACAACCTGGTCGCGCTCATCGGCGTGATCGCCGCCGGCCTCTTTGCGCTTTATTTCGGGCTCGAGATCCTGCTGCCCATGATGCGGAAGGCGCAAAAATCCAATCGAAAACAGGCCGAGGAACGCGCAGCAGAACTCTACGATCAGTTCGTCCGCAACGAACACGAACTGGACCGGATCAAACGCGACGTCGCCATGCGCGCGCCGCAGATCCGCATGCTGCGCGCCGGCCGCGCAGACCATGAAACCACCTGCCTCTTCATCAACGACGGCGGCACCGCGAAAGCGCTGGAGGTCACCCCCATCGGCCCTTTCAAGGCCACCATCTCCCCCCGGGACCAGTTGAAAAACGGGGAGACCGGACGCATCGACATCCGGGACGCCGCCGCCTCGCTCCGGATGCTCCAGTTCCGTATCACCTACATGGATTCGTACGCCGAACGCGTCTCGCGCCTGTACGCGTACTCGGAGAAGGAGGGGCGATTCAAGGAGATCTGAGCGTCCTCCCGATTCAGACCCGTCGCGCCACCAGCAGCCCCGCCTCGTCGCGCACCCGAATCGCAACGGGCACCTCGTCGATGCGCAGCGCGTGATCGACATCTTCCCAGTGGAGATAGGGCTTGGAGGGATCCCGGAATTTGTCGGTTTCGTTGCCGGTCAGGAGCAGGGAGCGCACCGCGTCGCGCTCGGGCTGGCGGCCTTCGAGCAGCGCGCGCAGGTAGAGGGCGCACTGTTCGTCCTCGTCGGTCCGATAGCGCCCCTGATAGCCCATGGCCACGAGGGTCACCAGCGGCGGATTCATCGCGAGGAGGGCGTCGGCCGTGGCGCGCGCGTTGATGAGGGCGGCGGTGAAGATCGCCTCGGCCTTCGTCACGGAGGTCACCCCGACCGTGCCGGCGCGGGTCGACTGGATCAGCGTCTTGCCGGCGATGTCGGCGTCTGACAGCTCATGGGGCGAGTTGCCGAAATCGAAGCCGGCGGGCATCTTGCCATCCACTTCGCCCACGCAGAGGGTCCCGACCCCGCGCGACCGCAGTTCCAGCGCCTCCGGCGGCTCCGCCACCATCACGATCTTCTCCACGCCGCGCGAAAAAGCGACCGACGCCGTGGTGAACGCGCGAAACACATCGATGACGACAACGACCCCCTCAGCGCGCCGCGCGCCGTCGAGCAGGCTTTCAATGCGGATTTCCATGTGTGGGTAGGGATTTGATGCGGGATACGGGATGCGGAATACGGGATGCAGGATGCGGGATGCAGGATGCAAGACGCAGGATGCAGGATGCAGGATGCAACCTACATGGAATGCGTTCGCAGGTTTCCACGTATCCCCGCCCCAAAAAGGTCAAGGCCACCAGCTCCCCAGAACCGATGACCCGTGACCAATGACCCCATGCGAAGCATGGCTATGACCGTTCGCGCAGCGTACTCATGTCCCCATGCGAAGCATGGCTACGACCGTTCGCGCAGCGAACTCATGTCCCCATGCGAAGCATGGCTATGACCCTTCGCGCAGCGAACTCATGTCCCCATGCGAAGCATGGCTACGACCGTTCGCGCAGCGTACTCATGACCCCATGCGAAGCATGGCTATGACCGTTCGCGCAGCGAACTCATGTCCCCATGCGAAGCATGGCTATGACCGTTCGCGCAGCGAACTCATGTCCCCACGCGTAACGTGGTCAAACCCCCACCGGGCACGCCACGTTCTGCAGCGAAGCGTCCCAGCAGGCTTCTTCGCCGTTGTTGAAATCATAGGCCTGGATCGAGCCCTCGTTCGTCTCGCTGTTCCAGCGCATGATGTGGCGCTTCGCGGGGTCGGGCTCGGTCACATCCAGCGTGAACCAGGCGCCTTCCTGGCGATAGGTCGCTTTCATGCCGCCGACTTCGGGCACCTCGACCGGGATCGAGAAGCGGACCGTGTTGTCGTCGGCCTCATCGACGATGGTATAGGAGGCGTCGAGTACGCGAATCGGGCCTTCCTGGGTCGGATAGATGATTGCGAGCGTGCCTTCGTTCGAGGACAGGCCCGTGCGCGCCTCGTACAACAGGAAGTCGTCGAAGCGCAGGTTGTTATGTTCGTCGTAGCCGGACACGCGCATCTCCCAGGTGATCGCGTTGCCGTCGGGGCGGGCGGTCAGTTCGAACCCGTCCGACTGACCGTTCACGAGCGTATCGGCGGCCCAGACGAAGGCTTCGCCGTTCCAGACAGGATCGACGAGTTGGGCGGCGTGGGTGACCTGCGCCGGCACGTAGAGCACGCCGTATATGCCGGTGTTCACGACCAGCACCCGGATCGCGGCGGCGAGAAAGTTCGTGCCCTGGGCGCTCGTTTTGTTCGGCCCGCCGTTGAACAGGCTGAGGTCCATCGAAAAAGCCGCCTCGGGAAGGGCCTCCGGCGCGACAGGCTCCGGCTCGGATTCCACGGTGTCGCAGGCCGCGACGAACAGTAACAGGGCGGCCAGGAGGACGGTACGAAAGGTGTAAGAAGTCGATTTCATAGCGGTATAGGTCTGATTGTCCGAAGTTCGGATAGGATCGGATGGACACCCGATTCCTTCGCTCATAACCCAATGCGCAGAACCGAAACGAAACTTCCCTGGATCGGTATCGAGAACCTGCCGTAGATTCAAAAAGGCCCGATCTGTCGATCTGGCCGCATGTCGCACACTCCGTCAGCATGGACGAACGCTGGACACGCATCCGAGAACTGTTCCGGGCCGCCAACGAGCTGGATGCTTCCCGATGGGAATCCTATCTCGCCTCGGCATGCCCGGACGACGCCCCGTTGCGCGAACGCGTGCTGGAGATGCTGCGGGGGCAGGATCGCGAAGACGACTTCCTGGACGCGCCGGCTATCGCCCCGGCGTCCGAACCGACCGACCCCCTCGAAGGCCGGCGCATCGGCCCCTACGCCGTCGTCCGCGTCATCGCCCGGGGCGGCATGGGCGTCGTCTACGAGGCACGCGATGTCCGGCTCGACAAGGTGGTCGCGCTCAAGACCATGAACCCGATGCTGGCGCGCGATCCGAAGATCCGCCAGCGCTTCGAGCAGGAAGCCCGCACACTGGCGCGGCTCGAGGATCCCCACGTCGTGCGCATCCATGCGCTGCAGGACGAAGGCCCGGACACCTTCATCGTCATGGAGTACGTGCAGGGCCCCACGCTGGCGGACTATCTGCGTCGCCGGGGCCGGCTCAACGCCAGGGAGACGCTGTTCCTCACCCGCCAGCTGCTCACCGCGCTCAGCAAGGCGCACCGGCTCGGCATCGTGCACCGGGATCTGAAGCCGGCGAACGTGATGCTCGCCCGGGACGACGAGGGACGGCCCCTCGTGAAGGTGCTCGACTTCGGCATCGCCAAACAGCTCGGAGCCACCGCGCAGACCCTCACCCACGGCGCCATCGGCACCCTTCTGTACATGGCGCCCGAGCAGGTCCGCGGCGCACAGGACATCGATGGCCGGGCGGATCTGTATGCGCTGGGCGTGATGCTCTACGAAATGCTCGCGGGCGAACTCCCCTACGACCGCCAGGTCGACGAATACTCGCTTCGGCGGCAGATCGTCGAAGGCCCCGTCGAACCCCTGCACCGGCGCGCGCCCGACGTGCCGGGCGGGCTCTCCGCCATCGTCGAACGCGCGCTCGCCAAAACGCCGGCCGACCGGTATGCCACGGCGGAAGACATGCTGCGCGCGATGCAGACGTTCGAGCAGCAGCAGCGCCAGCCAGCCATCCCGCCGACCGCGTCGGTCAAAAAACGCCGTCCGCTGGCATGGGTGTCGGGCGTCCTCGCGCTGGCGTGCGTCGTCGGCATCGGCTACCTGTTCGCCCGAAGCCCGGCGTCCGTCGATCCGGACCCTCGGGAGCCGGTAGGCGAAGAAACCCTGGCTGTCGCCGCCCCGGCGCTCCTTCCAGCCGATACCCTCGCGCAACAGCCGCCGCCGGAGACCCCGGCGGAGACGACGGGGTCGCCCTCGACGTCATCCCCGCCTCCGCCCGACCCCCGCGACGAGCCCGTCGTCTCGATCGACCCGCCCCCCGTCGCGTCCGCCTCGACCTCGACCGAGGAGGCGCCCGACGATACGACCGCCGCCGTCGACGACCCGCCGGCCCTTCCCGCTCCGTCCTTCCTCCAACTCGCCGTCAGCCCGATCGGCGATCTCTATCTCAACGAAGCGGCGACGCGTTCGGGGGTGGTGCTGGAGGACGTGCCCGTCGACGCCGGCCTGTACGCCGCGCGGGTGGTCAACGACACCTACGGGGAGTGGCGCTGCGAGATCGCCATCGAAGCCGGCGTGCCGCTGCCGCTCGCCGTGGATTTCCTGACGCCCATCCTCGTCACGGTGGCGGCCGAGGATGTGGACACGAACGACCCGATCCCGAACGCCGAAATCTTTATCGACGGAAAAGCGTCCTCCGTCACGCCCCAGACGGTGCGGCTGCAGGGCGGCGTGCGCCGCATCGTGGTGCGCAGCGAAGGCTACCGCCAGATCGATCTCCTGCCCGACGACGCCGACGGCTGTTATCAGAAGCTGGGGCCGGACCGGATCAATTTCGACCGCACCGCCATCGGCGAACGCACCCGCGTCGTGGCGCAGCTGAAAAAAGTGGAGTGATGACGGGGTAGTTTCGCCGCCGGCTTGCGCATGTCCATGTAGTCACCCGTGAACCCAACGACGACGCCGGCCGCCCCGGCATGTACCACCTTCTCCTATGAAACGCATGATGACCGCCCTGCCTCGCCTCATCGCCCTTCCGCGCCTGCTCCGCCTCTGCGGCATCGTCCTCCTGCTCGGTGCGGCCGGCCTTACGCGGCCCGCCCAGGCGCAGGAGGCATCCATTTGCGCCCGCGCCCTCGACATGGCGCGCACCGAATTCGAATCCGGCTTGTTCGACCGCTCCAGCCAGCGCCTCTCCGTATGCCTGGAACGCAAGGCGTTCACAGTGGATGAGGAGCGCCAGGCGTATCTGCTGCTGGGCATGATCTATTATTCCAACCTGCAGATCGACCAGGCCCGCGACTCGCTGCGAAACCTGCTGGAGCGCGACCCGTCGGTCGAACTCGAAGGCAGTCAGTACAAGCCGGGATTTGTCGACCTCTTCAGCGAAGTCCGGAGCGAATTGCAGCCCTCGCCGCTGCCTCCGCCCATCCCCGCCCCCATCAAGGCCGGCCCGAAACGGTCCGGCTTCTGGGTCAGCGTAGGGCTCGGGCCGGGGGGAAGCGAACTGACCTGCCGCGCCTGCGACCTGCTGCCGGACGAAGATCCCTGGCGCGGCGGCAGCGGGGGCAGCCTCGCGATCGCGATGGGGGGCGCCGTGAACGACAGGCTGCTCATCGGTGGCGAATTTAATCACTGGACGCGGTCCATCGAAGACAATCCACACAAGGCTTCGATCAGCACCCTGACCGCCATCGTGCGCTTCTACCCGACGTCCGGCACCGATTTTTTCCTCAAGGGTGGACTCGGCGTCGGCGGGCTCAGCCTGGAAGGCGATGCCGTCAAGATCGACAACGGCGGCATCAGCCTGCAGCTGGGACTGGGCTACGACATCCGTCTCGGCGCCGGCAAACGCTTTGCCCTCACGCCTTTCCTTAACGTCATCGGCATCCGCGCCGAAGGCGGCCAGACCCGCGTCGCCGGCATCAGCGTCACCGGCCCCCAGGACCCCGGTTTCGCCCAGATCGGGCTCGCCGCGAGCTGGTTCTAGAGAAGGGTTCCAGGATCGAGGTTCAAGGTTCAAGGAAAACGCAATCCCTTGAACCTTGAACCTCGATCCTGGAACCTCACCCCCCCCCTTACCGAAAGAATACGGCGTTGGCGACGAGCAGCCGGCCGTTGTACCAGAAGCCCCGGAACAGCGGATTATCCGCGATATAAACGACATCGCCGCGCCCGATCGATTGGGTGCCGATGGCGAGGTGCCGGCCGATGCGCTTCTGCACGTCGGCGCCGACGAAACCGCTCACGGGCTCGGGGCTCGCCAGGACCCCCACGTTCCAGTCGGAGGTATCGGTCAGCCGCTCGTACAGCGCGTCGCCGAACTTGAGGGTGAAATAGGTATCGCTGTAACCGAACGCAAGCGGATGGCTGGTATCCAGCGAAACCCGAAAGATGGCGCCCTGGATCTCGTCGCTGAGGGCGTCCCGTTCCCGGTTTCCGTACCGGCGCGCGTCGAGCGCGGCGGAGTCGGCCGGCGCCTCGTCCGTCGCGACGCGGCGGATGCGGAAGCCTTCCTGGCCGGCGAGGAAACGCACGGCGCCCTCCATCGCGATGAGCCGGCCGCCGCGCTCGACCCATTCCCGCACCCGCTCCATCGTGGCCGCCGGCAACGCCGATCCATACGACCCCGAGGGCATCACGAGCACGTTGTAGCCGCTGAGTTCGCCGCCGTTGAAATCGCCGGCATCGAGCAGCGTGACGGGATAACCGAGCTGCTGATCGAAATAGTGCCATACTTCGCCGGCGGCATTGGAACGCGTCGGTTCGCCCATGAGCACCGCGACGCGGGGCGGTTCGGCAAAGATGACATCGGCGGAGCCTAAATCCGCCCCGTCGGTCGCCAGACCCGACGCCACCGGGACAATCGTCCGCTCAAACGCGCGGGATGCCGTGCGGACGATCGCATCGAACCGGTCGCCGAGGTGCCGGTTGCCCGCGCGCGTCAGGATCAGCGTCCCGGGAGCAAAGGTCTGTCCGTCCATTGAAAACGACTTCTCGGCATACCGCATCCTGACACCCCGGCGCGTGATGTCCGCCAGGAAGCGGGCATCGTCAAAACCCTGCCAGGGAAGGAGATAGGCGTAGGGGCGGTCGATCCGGACCGCCGGTGGAGCAGTCGTCGCCGGCGAGGACGCGGCGGGTTCGATCCGGTCCGTCGTGGCATAGGCCTCCACCCCGTAGACATAAGGCAGCGCCCAGGCGGTCATGTCGTAGGTGAGCGTGTCCGACAACGCCGTCCTCGGCTCGAACAGGACCTTCAGCAACGACGATCTGGGCTGAAACGCGGTCAGGATCATGTCGCCGGGCTCGATGGCGAAACGGCCCGTCGCCCCGTCGCTGTACCGGTAGCCGGACGCGCTCCGGCTTCGATCCGCATAGCCGAACCGGATGCCCTGGCGCTCGAGATGCGCCTCGATGGCGTGGCGGGTGTCGGCGCGCTCCATGTTCTTGAGCACGTACGTGCGATACGGTCCCGCCGGCGCCGCGACGGCGCGATCGAAGAACGCCCCGAACTCGGCGAGCACCTGCTCGCGGTTTTCGACGGTCGCCTCGATCGTAGCCATGCCCGTCGTATAGTGGTGGTCGATGCGGTCACGCAGCGTCAGCGTGTCGCCCTCGGCCGTGACGATGGCGAGGCCGGCGCGCCCGCTCCCGCCCTGCTCGTAGGTCATGCCGATCGAGCCGTTGTACGTCGGCCACGAGTCGCCATACCCCGGATAGAGCAGGTCGTAGACCTGCCCCGTGAAATAGAGCCAGCCGTTTTCGTCGAAATACCGGGCATTGTTTCGGCCGATCGTATCCTGAAAGGCCCGCTGCCAGGGCGTGATCACCTCGTGGTAGGGCTCGGCCGCCGGCGCGAAATAGTACGGCTGATCGACCCCCTGCTCGTGAAAATCGACGTGGACGTGCGGCATCCATCGGTTGTAATTCGCGACCCGCGCCAGGACCTCCTGCTGCGTCGTCCACGACCAGTCACGGTTCAGATCGAAATAATAGTGGTTCGTGCGCCCGCCCGGCCACGGCTCCTCATGCTCCCAGGCTTCCGGCGCGGCGTTGGGGAAACGGCCGACCCGCTGGTTGTACCAGGTCGCGTACCGGTCGCGCCCGTCCGGGTTGAGGCAGGGATCGATGACGACGACGGCCTCCCGGAGCCAGGCGCCCGTCCGGGCATTCGACGGGTCGGCGAGTTCGTAAAGCGTCTGCATGGCGGCTTCCATGCTCACGGCCTCGTTGCCATGCACGTTGTACCCGAGCCAGACGATGGCCGGCTCAGTACTTGCCGGGGTACCTTCCGGGGGCCCTTCGTTGGGTCCGTACTCCCCGGTCCGCCGGAGGTGGTTCATGCGGACCGATTCCAGATCCGGCAGCCGTTCCGGGGCGGTCACGAAGGCGGCGATGAGTGGCCGGCCCTCGTAGGTCTCCCCGTAGGATTCCACCGTCACCCGCGGCGAATGCGCCGCCACATGCTCGAAATACGCCACCATACGGTGATGCGGGGTGAAGCGATCGCCCAGTTCATACCCGAGGAATTCGGCCGGCGACTCCAGCCGGCCCTGGGCATATACGGACGGACGGAGCGCCGCAACGAGAAGAAGGGCATAGAGGAGGCCCAGCGGACGAATGCCGTATCGATTCATATATTGACTGTCGTCGTATCGTGACTATGGCGGCTGCAAAGTAACGCCGCCGGCAGGGCCAAGCAACGCCCCGAACAGGGCCTTCCTCCGCCCCCCACTCCATCCCGAATCTCCATCCGTCATCCATTTTGACCGCTTCAAAGACCCGACGCCCCGCCAGGGGAGCGTCTCGCAAGCCGGCCCGAAAGACGCCCTGGATCCCGATCCTGCTCGTACTCGCCGCCGGCATCGCCGCGACGCTGGCGTGGCCCTATGTCAATCCGGCTCCCGAGGTCGTACGGCCCACGGGCGATCTGGAACCGGCCGTCGAGGCGCTCCTCACGCCGCGCCTCGCTGCGGCGGCGGCCACGCCCCGGGATGCCGCGGTCCATGCCGACCTGGGCATGGCCTACGAAGCGAATGGCCTCTGGCCCGAGGCGCGCGCCAGCTATGCGCAAGCGGTGGACCTCGATGCCCGTCCGGCCTGGCGACTCCATCTCGCCATCACCTCCCGGCAGGCCGGCGACGCCGACGCCGCGCTCGAAACGCTGCGCGACCTCGCGGCGGACGCCCCCGAATACGCGCCGGCGCAGCAGTACCTCGGGGAGGCGCTGCTCGAGGCCGGCGACCTCGACGGCGCCGAGGCCGCCTTCCGAAGCGGCATCGCGCTCACGCCGAGCCAGCCGTATGCCTACGTGGGCCTCGGCGACGTACTCATCCAGCGCGGTCGCCATGCAGACGCCGCGCAGGTGCTGGAACAGGCGATCCGACTCGAAGACGATTACCGCCGGGCGCACTTCCTGCTCGGCACCGCCTACACGCGCCTCGGTCGCGAAGCCGAGGGCGACATCGAATTGCAGCGCGGCGTCGGCGCCGTCCCGGCGTACCAGCCCGACGAACTCAAGCCGCAGATCACCGCCTACACGGTGAACCTCACCGGCCGGCTCACGCTCGCCGGGGCCTACCTCGATGGCGGCAACCCCTCGGAAGCCGTGCGCCTCCTGGAAGAAACCTACCGGACGAACGCATCGAACGTGATGCTCCTCAACACGCTGGGGTCGGGCTACCTCCGCATGCGCCGGTTCGACGACGCGGAGCGCCTCCTGAAACGCGCCATGCCGCTCGACACCACCACCTTCGTGACGCCGCTCAACCTGTACAACTGGGCCCTGTACCAGGGCCGGCCGGCCGAGGCGCTACGGTATGCCGACATGGCCGTCGCGCGCGCGCCGGAGCGCGACAACACCCACCTGGCCCGGGCGCAGGCGCTGACCGAGCTCGGACGCCTCGACGAAGCGCTCGCCAGCGCCGACCGCGCGCGCGAACTCGCCCCGGGGACGGCCCAGAATCATGGCCTTTCGGGCGACATCTGCTATAAGCTGAAACGGTACGAGGAGGCGCGCGCCCACTTCAGCCGGGCGGTAGCCCTGGAGCCCGGGCTCTTTCCGGTCTGGATCGGCCTCGCGCAGTCCAACTGGGAGCTGGGAGACCCCGAAGCGGCCCGCGCGGCGCTGGCCGAGGCCCACCGGCTCGCCCCCAACCACCGCCTGGTCGACGAACTGACGGCCCGCTTCGCCGCCCGCTAGGGGCCGGCGCCACATGGAGATGCACATCGCCTCGCTTACCGCCCTCCTCTGCATGCTCATCCTGTTCGGGCGTGCCGGCTGCGGATCCCCCCCGGAGTCGCCCACGCAGGCCGCGGCCCCTTCCCGGCCCTGGTTCGAGGACGTAGCGCGTCCGAGCGGCATCGCGTTCGATCATGTGCGGGCGGTGCAGCCGCGCTTTCTGTTCCCCGAGATCATGTCGGGCGGGGCGGCATGGATCGACTACGACCGCGACGGCGACCTCGACCTCTATCTGGTGCAGGGAGGCGAACCGGACGCCGCGCGACCCCGCGGCCCCGGCAACCGGCTCTTCCGCAACGACGGTGCCGCCGGTTTTGCAGACGTCACCACCGAGGCCGGCGTAGGCGACACCGGCTACGGCATGGGCGCCGCCGTCGGCGATTACGACGGGGATGGCGACGACGACCTGTACGTCACGAACGTCGGCCCCAACGTCCTCTATCGCAACGAGGGCGACGGCCGTTTTACCGACGCGACGGCCGAAGCCGGCGTGGGACATCCGGGCTGGGGCGCCAGCGCGGCGTTCGTCGACTACGACGAGGACGGACGCCTCGATCTCTACGTGGTCAACTACATCCACTGGTCCACCGGGCAGGAACTCGAATGCGCGAGCGGGGGCGCGGGGCGCGACTACTGCCATCCCGAAAACTACCGCGCGCCGGCCACCGACGTCCTCTACCGGAATATCGGAAAAGGCCGCTTCGAGGACGCCACCCCGGCGTCGGGCATCGGGACCGTGGCGGCGAACGGCCTGGGCGTTGCCCCGGGCGACTTCAACGACGACGGCCGCATCGATTTTTATGTCGCCAACGACGGCAACCCGAACCAGCTGTGGATCAACCAGGGGGATGGCACCTTCGTCGACCGCGCGCTGCGCGCCGGGGCGGCCGTAAACCGGCAGGGCATGTCGGAAGCCGGCATGGGCGTGGTGGCGGTGGACATCGAAGCCGACGGCGACCTCGACCTCTTCGTCACCCACCTGCGCGACGAGTCCAACACCCTCTACCGGAACGACGGCGGCTTCTTCGAGGATGTCTCGGTCTCGACGGGACTCGCCTCGCCCAGCCTGCCCTATACCGGCTTCGGCCTTGCGATGGGCGATTTCGATCGCGATGGATGGCTCGATCTCTTCGTGGGCAACGGGCGCGTCGGCCGGGCCGGCGCCGTGGGGCGCGAGGATCCTTTCGCCGAACCCAACCAGCTCTTTCGCGGCATCGGCCCCGGCCGCTTCGAGGAACTGCAGCCGGAAGGCGGCGTGGCGCCGCCGCTCGTCGCCACCACGCGCGCCGTGGCCATGGCCGACTACGACAACGACGGCGACCTCGACCTCGCCATCGTCAACAACCAGGGGCCGTTTCATCTGCTCCGCAACGTGACGGCTCCCGCCGGCAACTGGGTCGGTTTCGATGTTCGCCGCGCGGACGGGCAGCCGGCGATCGGGGCCAGAGTGCGGGTGCAGGCCGGCGGCGTGGCGCGCTGGCGGCTCGTCCAGCGGGCCGGCAGTTACCAGGCGAGCAACGACCCCCGCGTGCTCTTTGGCCTCGGCGCATCGACCGCGATCGACAGCGTCTCCGTCCTCTGGCCCGATGGCCATCGCGAACCCTTCCCGCCGCCGGTCCTCGGCGCCTACACGGTGCTGCGCGAAGGCACGCGCTGACACGTGTCTCATTTCGAGTCGGGGTTTTACGTATCGACCCCGGGTAATCTGCGCCATAGTTCCATCGACTGGGGCGCTATTGGCGCCTCTGTTGCCCCATAAGCAGGCCTAGCTTTATGGAATGTTTATTGATTAGCCCCTCCTAAATCCCCCACTCCCTCCCCCACTCCCTCCCCCGTCCGTGTACCGCTAAAGATCCTCCTCCAGGAAGGCCTGTCGCCGGGCGCTCCAAGGGGATCTTTTTCCATTCTCATTAACGGAGACACGTTTATGAATCGATTCTCTACTGCTGTGCTGGGCTTTCTCATAGCCACGGCCATGGTCCCGGGCTCCAAGGCCCTGGCCCAGGATGGTCCCCGAGAAGTGATCCAGGCTTCCCGCCACAATACATCGGTCCCGCTCGGGCAGGTGAACATGCCGTCCGCCGCCAAGGCGGTGCGGGCGCCGTTCGCCATCCCCAACAAGGGCTTCAAGATCGATGTCAAGGGCAACGACGCGTTGGACAAGACCGGCTTCACGGATCCCGTGCTGCAGGTTCAGGGAGGGACGCTCGCGCCCAATCTCTTCGCCAGCTTCGACGGCTCCAGCGACGACGATAACTCGGCCGTTCTCGGCTTCCGCGTCGTTCCGCCGGATACCGACGGAGACGTTGGCCCGAACCACTACGTTCAGTGGATCAACTCCGTCACGGAGATCTTCGACAAAAACGGCAACACGCTGCTCGGCCCCGTCGCGGGCAACATCTACTTCCAGGGCCTCGGCGGCGACTGCGAGGCGGACAACGACGGCGACCCGATCGTCCTCTACGACGAATCCGCGGACCGCTGGCTCGTCGCGCAGTTCTCCGTGACCGCGTCCCCGTTCTCGATGTGCGTGGCCGTCTCGACGTCGCCGGATCCGACGGGTTCGTACAACCAGTACGAATTCAACTTCGGAACCGACTTCCCGGACTACCCGAAGCTCGGCATCTGGGGCGACAGCTACACGATGACCACGCGCGACTTCGGCGGCAACGGCGCCTTCTTCTCGGGCCTGAGCGCGGTGGCGATGGATCGTAGCGCCATGCTGAACGGCCAGCCGGCCACCATGGTGCGGTTCCCGAACGCCTTTGGCGGCACCTCGATCGACGGCTACCTGCCGGCCGATGCCGACGGCGCCGTCTCCGGCCCGGCGATCTTCGGCGGCCATGGCGACGACGGCAATACCACGTTCGAACTGTGGCAGCTCGATGTCGACTGGAACAACCCCGGCGCGGCGACCTTCGCCAGCATCCCGGGCGTGACCATCCCGACGTACGACGGCGTCGTGCCGTCGGTCAACCAGCCGAACGGCCAGGTGCTCGACGACCACTCGTTCTTCACGATGCACCGCCTCCAGGTGCGCGACTTCGGCGGTCACACGTCGATGGTCTCGAACCACACCGTGGAAACGACTGCCAACACGGCCGGCATCCGCTGGTACGAGTTCCGCAACACGGGCGGCAACTGGACGCTGCACCAGTCGGGCACCTACAGCCCGGACACGGACGACCGCTGGATGGGCTCGATCGCGATCAACGCCAACGGCGACATCGCCCTCGGCTACTCCCGTTCGAGCAGCGCCATGTTCCCGTCGATCTACATGACCGGCCAGACGGCCGATCAGAGCGGCACGGGCATCATGAACGTCGAAGAAACCCTCCTGCACGCCGGCGGCGGCTCGCAGAGCGGCGCCAGCCGCTGGGGCGACTACAGCATGATGTCGGTCGACCCGGTCGACGGTCGGTTCTGGTACACGACCGAGTACTACGCGGCCACGGGCAGCTTCGACTTCAACACGCGCATTGCGTCGTTCGATCTCGGCGGCGGCGGCACGGGCAACATCCCGCCGGTGGCCAGCTTCACGTCGTCCTGTACGCTCCTGAGCTGCGACTTCACCGACGCCAGCGCGGATGCCGACGGCAGCATCGTCTCCTGGAGCTGGACCTTCGGCGACGGCGGCACCTCGACGGCCCAGAACCCGACCCACGCCTACGCGGCCAACGGCACGTACACGGTGGGCCTCACGGTGACGGACGACCTGGGCGCCACGGCCTCGACCAGCCAGTCGGTCACCGTCAACGACGGCACCGTCACGGCGACGATGCACATCGCGAGCATCCTGATCGACGCCATCCGCAAGACGGGCGAACGCGGCCGCTTCGCTGAAGCGACGGTGAACGTCGTCGACGCCGACGGCAACGTCGTTCCCGGCGTATCGGTTACGGGCGAGTTCTACGGGTTCATCACCGAAACCGGCAAGGGCCCCGAACTCACCGACGGCAACGGCGACGCGGTATTCGTGTCGGATACCAACGGCAGCCGCCGCCGCATCCTCAACGAAACGTTCTTCTGCGTGACGGACGTCACCGGCGGCGGGCTCACGTACGAGCCGGCCGACAACCCGGATGCGGCGTTCGATTGCTCCGGCGTGACGGCTGCCCCGGGCATCGCCGCCAGCGACCGTTTCGACGCGCTCGACGAGACGCCGGCCGACTTCGACCTCGCGCAGAACTACCCGAACCCGTTCAACCCGACGACGATCATCGGCTACTCGGTGCCTGAGGCGTCGGACGTGACGGTCCAGGTGTTCAACATGCTCGGCCAGGAAGTCGCTACCCTGGCATCGGGCTACCACACGGCTGGCCGCTACGAGGTCGCGTTCAACGCGAACAACCTCAGCGCGGGCATCTATATCTACACGATCAAGACGGGCAACATCGCCATCACCAAGCGGATGACGCTGTTGAAATAACCGACGGATCGAACGATCTGTGGAAGGGGCGGGCGCCGACGGCGTCCGCCCCTTCGTGCGTTTAGCGCCGGCGCATGGGCATGCGCCATCCGACGCAATCCGTGGCTCATCGGACGCTTCCGATCTGGCGCGCGACCCGGGAAAGAAAAGCGCTTTCGGATATGCGCCGGCAGAAAAGCGCTTTTTATGTGGGGCGGCTCTATTGCCTTGACTTAAACTTTTCTTTACAATCTGATCCGCCCGGAATACCCCATGCGAGGTCTTTGACCAATCGGCTCTGCCCCAGTCAATTCTCAGCCGAGCAGCCCCTCGCACTCGCTTC
Organism: Rhodothermales bacterium; assembly: GCA_041391505.1. NCBI lineage: Bacteria > Pseudomonadati > Rhodothermota > Rhodothermia > Rhodothermales > Rhodothermales bacterium. The sequence goes on along the minus strand of JAWKNW010000012.1, from coordinate 101,652 downwards.
GTTATTCGGGTTCTTCTCCCCCCGTTCTTTGGATGCCGGTAGCGGCAGTGCTTCCTATTTTTTGGCGTTTCCGGCCTTCAGGGGTTTACTCCATCCATAAACGAGATCTGTATGAATCGATTCTCTACAGCTGTTTTGGGCTTCTTGATAGTTGCCTTCATGGTAACCGGCACAGAAGCGCTGGGACAGGACGCCCCGGAAATCGTCCAGGCCGTCCGTCACGACACCTCCATACCCCTGCGCGAAATGCGCGCGCCCGTGGCCGCCCAGTCCGGCCGCGCTCCCTTCGCCATCCCGAACAAGCTGACCAAGTTCGGCCGGCCGGCCGGCAACCTGGTTGACAAGGCCAGCGACTTTGTCGACCCCATGCTGCAAACGCAGGCCGGCACGCTCGCGCCGACCCTCGGCGTCAGCTTCGACGGCTCCAGCGACGACGACAACTCGGCCATCCTCGGCTTCCGCGTCGTTCCGCCGGATACCGACGGCGACGTAGGGCCGAACCACTACGTCCAGTGGATCAACTCGGTGACCGAGATCTTCGACCGCAACGGCAACACCCTGCTCGGCCCCGTAGCCGGCAACATCTACTTCCAGGGTATGGGTGGCGACTGCGAGGCGGACAACGACGGCGACCCGGTGGTGCTGTACGACGAAGCCGCCGACCGCTGGCTCGTCAGCCAGTTCTCCGTGAGCGCCTCGCCGTACTCGATGTGTATCGCCATCTCGACGACCCCGGATCCGACCGGCTCCTACAACCGCTATGAATTCGGTTTCGGGACGGACTTCCCGGACTACCCGAAGCTCGGCATCTGGGGCGACAGCTACACGATGACCACGCGTGACTTCACCAACGGCGCCTCGTTCGGTGGTCAGAGCGCCATCGTCCTCGATCGTACCGCCATGCTCGCCGGCAACCCGGCTACCATGGTTCGCTTCAAGAACGCCTTCGGCATCACGAAAGACGGCTACCTCTCGGGAGACTCCGACGCGCCGATCAGCGGCCCGGTCATCTTCGGCGGCCACGGCGCCGATGGCAACACGACCATCGAACTCTGGCAGCTCACGATCGACTGGAACAACCCCGGCGCGGCGACCTTCGCCAGCATCCCGGGCGTGACCGTTCCGGCATTCGACGACATCGTTCCCTCGGCCAACCAGCCGAACGGCCAGGTGCTCGACGACCTGTCGAACTTCACGATGCACCGCCTCAACGTGCGCGACTTCGGCACGCACAAATCGATGGTCGCCAACCACTCTGTTGAAGTCACCACCGGCGTCATCGGCGTCCGCTGGTACGAGTTCCGCAACACGGGCGGCAACTGGACGCTCTACCAGTCGGGCACCTACAGCCCCGACTCGGACGACCGCTGGATGGGCTCGATCGCGATCAACGCCAACGGCGACATCGCCCTCGGCTACTCCCGTTCGAGCAGCACGATGTTCCCGTCGATCTACATGACCGGCCAGACGGCCGATCAGAGCGGCACGGGCGTCATGAACGTGGCTGAAACCCTCCTGCACGCCGGCACCGGCGCACAGAGCGGCGCCAGCCGCTGGGGCGACTACAGCATGATGTCCGTCGACCCGACCGACAACGCGTCGTTCTGGTACACGACCGAGTACTACGCGGCCACGGGCAGCTTCGACTTCAACACCCGCATCACGTCGTTCAACCTCGGCGGCGGCGGCGGCACCGGCAACAACCCGCCGGTCGCCAGCTTCACGACATCCTGCACCGACCTCGTCTGCAACTTCACCGACACCAGCTCGGACTCCGATGGCAGCATCGCGTCCCGCAGCTGGACGTTCGGCGACGGCGGCACCTCGACGGCGCAGAACCCGAGCCACACCTACGCGGCGGCCGGCACCTACACCGTCGGCCTCACGGTGACGGACAACGAAGGCGCTACCGGCTCGACCTCGCAGAGCGTGACGGTGACGGGCGGCGGCACGGGCGGCCCGACGGTACACATCTCGGCCCTCACCCTGGGCAAGCAGAATGCCGGCGGCGGCAACTACTTCGGTAAAGCCAACGTGACCGTCGTGAACGAAAACGGCCAGACGGTCGGCAGCGCTACGGTGACGGGCGTGTTCTCGGGCCCGATCTCGGAGACGAAATCGGCGACGACCAACAACAAAGGCCGCGCGACGATCATCTCGTCCAGCTCGTTCCCGAAAGCGCAGCTCAGCTCGCTGCAGTTCTGCGTCAGCAACGTCGTTGCGACGGGTTATACCTACGATCCGAACGCGAACGGCAACCCCTCGTGGGATTGCGGCGGCGTGGCTCCGATCGCCGGCTCCTTCGCGGATGCCCAGGACAACCTGAAGCTCCAGTCCGACCTGCCGGTCGACTTCGACCTCGCGCAGAACTACCCGAACCCGTTCAACCCGACGACGATCATCGGCTACTCGGTGCCTGAAGCGTCGGACGTAACGGTCCAGGTGTTCAACATGCTCGGTCAGGAAGTCGCTACCCTGGCGTCGGGCTACCACAATGCCGGCCACTACGAGGTCGCGTTCAACGCGAACAACCTCAGTGCAGGCATCTACATCTACACGATCAAAGCGGGCAACGTCGCCATCACCAAGCGGATGACGCTGCTGAAGTAACCGGATCCTGCGCGGACGGCGTGGAGACGCAACATCTTGCCTCTCGATGCCGACCATGACATGGTTTAGAAGGGCGGGCGCCAATGGCGTCCGCCCTTTCTGGCTTTAGCGTATGGCGCAAGAGCATGCGCCAGGCGACGCACTCCAAGGCGCACGGAATGCTTCCATATGGTGTGCGACGAATGGCCAGTTTGGCGCTTTCATCGGGGAGCCTCCTGTGAAACGCCGCCAAATTTGGCCGGTCTGTTGTCTTGTCTTAAACATTTCTTTACAATGTTTTGCGCTAGGAATAGCATCTGTGAGGTCCATGACCTTCGCGATTCTGTCAGCCCCAATCATTTCTTAGCCACTCCCCTTCGGACTCGTCTTCGTTCAGACGAGGTCTTCCCCCCTTTATTCGTATGCCGGGCTTCAGCAGGGCTATTTATTAGCCCTGTGCAACCTGCATTCATTTTATTCATCCAACGAAGAGATCTACATGAATCGATTCTCTACGATTATTCTGGGCTTCTTGATAGCGGCCTTCATGGTGGTGGGTACCGATGCGATGGCCCAGGAAGGACCGACCGTCGTCCAGTCTTCCCGTCACCATTCGTCTATACCCCTGCGCGAAATGCGCGTACCTGACGCGTCCCTGTCTGGACGGGTCCCGTTCGCGATTCCGAACAAATTTACCAAGTTCGGCACCCCACGCACGAATGCGAGCGACCAGTCTGCTGGATTCCTTGATCCGGTGCTGCAAACGCAAGCCGGCCCGCTGGCTCCCACCCTGGGCGTCAGCTTCGACGGCTCGAACGACGACGATAACTCCGCCCTCCTGGGCTTTCGTATCGTTCCCCCGGATACCGACGGCGACGTAGGCCCGAACCACTACGTTCAGTGGATCAACCTGGTGTCGGAGATCTTCGACAAAAACGGCAACACGATCATGGGACCGTTCGCCGGCAACCTGTATTTCCAGGGCCTGGGCGGCGACTGCGAAGCCAACAACGATGGCGACCCCGTCGTCCTTTACGACGAAAGCGCCGATCGCTGGCTCGTCAGCCAGTTCGCGGTCACGGCTTCTCCCTACTCCATGTGTATCGCCATCTCGCAGACCGCCGACCCCACGGGCGCCTACAACCAGTACGAGTTCAATTTCGGAACGGATTTCCCCGACTATCCGAAGCTCGGCATCTGGGGCGACAGTTATACCATGACCACGCGCGACTTCGCGAATGGCGCCTCCTTCGCCGGCCAGAGCGCCGTCGTCATGGATCGCGACGCGATGCTCAACGGTCAGCCGGCCACCATGGTCCGCTTCGCCAACGCGTTCGGTTTGAGCGCGGATGGTCGCCTCGCCGGTGATTCCGATGCGCCCATTTCCGGCCCGGTGATCTTCGGCGGACACGGCGACGATGGCAACTCGACCTTCGAACTCTGGGAGCTGAATGTTGACTGGAACAACCCTGGTGCGGCTACTCTCAACAGCATCGCCGGCGTTTCCGTCCCTGCGTTCGACGGTGTTACACCGAACGCTACGCAGCCTTCTCCTGGTGAAACGCTGGCCGCACTGCCCTTCTTCACCATGCACCGCCTCAATGTGCGTGATTTTGGCACGCACCTGTCGATGGTATCCAACCATACGGTGGAAGTGAGCCCCGGCGTTCTCGGTGTTCGCTGGTACGAGTTCCGTAAAACCACCGGCAACTGGACGCTTTACCAGTCCGGCACCTACAGCCCGGACTCCGACGACCGCTGGATGGGTTCGATCGCGATCAACGCCGCCGGCGATATCGCGCTCGGCTATTCGCGCTCCGGCAGCTCGATGTTTCCGTCCATCTACATGACGGGGCAGACGGCTGACCAGAGCGGCACCGGTGTCATGAACGTGGCCGAAACCTTGCTGCACGCCGGCGGCGGCGTACAGACGGGCTCCTCCAGCCGCTGGGGCGACTACAGCATGATGTCCGTCGACCCGAGCGATAACAACTCGTTCTGGTTTACGACCGAATATTATGCGGCCACGGGAAGCTTCGACTTCAACACCCGCATCGCGTCGTTCAACCTCGGCGGTGGGGGCACGGGTAACATCAATCCGGTTGCGAGCTTCACGTCGTCCTGTACGCTGCTGAGCTGCGACTTCACCGACACCAGCTCGGACGCCGACGGCAGCGTCGTGTCCTGGAGCTGGACGTTCGGCGACGGCGGCACCTCAACGGCCCAGAACCCGAGCCACGCGTACGGAGCCAACGGCACCTACACGGTCGGCCTCACGGTGACGGACGATCAGGGCGCCACGGGTACGACGAGCAAGACGGTTACCGTAAACGACGGCACCACGACGGGAACGATGCACGTCGAAACGATCGTTACGGCGGTTGTCAAATCGGGTGGCGCTCCCGTCGGACAGGCTACGGTAACCATCTTTGATGAGAACGAAAGCCCTGTCGCCAATGCGACCGTCAATGGAACGTTCTCGGGCGATCTATCCGGCAGCAGCAGCGCTGTCACCAACTCGAGCGGTGTTGCCGTGATTCAGTTGGGCGGCGCCGTGAACAGGAATTCGGTCGTCAACTTCTGCGTGGATACTGTGGCGGGTTCGCTTACGTACGATCCGGCCCAGAACGAGTCCGCAGCATTTGCCTGTGGTGAACCGCCTCCCCCGGGCGACTTCATGCACGTCCACGATCTCGTGACGACGGTCACGCGCGATGCCAACCGCAATCGCGTCGGCCAGGCGACGATCACCGTCTATGATGAAAACGAAGTGCCTGTCGCCAACGCGACCGTAGCGGGTACGTTCTCGGGCGATCTCGTCGCCACGGGTAGCGCGGTCACGGATGCGAACGGTGTCGCCATCATCCAGGCGGGCACCGGGCTGTCCAAGAATGCGGTGGTTAACTTCTGCGTCGACGACGTAACGGGTGCGCTCACCTACGACGCCGGCCAGAACGAAAACGCCGCATGGGATTGCGCCGGCGCCGCCCCTGCCGCGAAATCGATCGCCATCGGCAAGGACGTGTTGAACCTGCAGTCCGATCTGCCGGTCGACTTCGACCTGGCGCAGAACTACCCGAACCCGTTCAACCCGACGACCATCATCGCCTACGCGGTGCCTGAGGCGTCGGACGTGACGGTCAAGGTGTTCAACATGCTCGGACAGGAAGTGGCCACGCTGGCTACCGGTCACCATGAGGCCGGCCGCTACCAGGTCTCCTTCAACGCGAGCAACCTCAGCGCCGGCATCTACCTCTACACGATCAAAGCCGGCAGCGTCGCCATCACCAAGCGGATGACGTTGTTGAAGTAATCAGATCCCGCGAGGACGGAGTCGAGACGCCATTCGGTGGGTCTCTAACCGAACTGCGACCTGATCAAAAGGGGCGGACGCCGACGGCGTCCGCCCTTTTTTTATGCGATCAACCCGATCCGGCTGGCGATCGCCGCGAAGTCCGCCGGCATGGGGGCCGCCACCTCGATCGTTCGTTCCTCGAAGGGATGGGCTACGCGCATCCACGCGGCGTGCAGCAACAGCCGGTCGCAACCGAGTTGCTCCCGGAAGAACCGGTTGTGCCGGTAATCCCCGTGTTTCTGGTCGCCGATGAGGGGGTGGTGGATGTGGTTGAAATGCCGGCGCACCTGGTGATAGCGCCCGGTCTCTGTCTCGGCCTCGACGAGGGCGTAGCGCGAGGTCGGGTACTTGCTGATGGCGAAGGGGCACTCGCTCCGCGCCAGGGTGCGGTAGCGGGTGAGGGCGGGCGCCGGCGGCGTCCCGGCCGCCACCGGGGACTCGAAGCGTTTGTCGCGCAGCGCCTTCAGGGGATGATCGATGACGCCGGCGTCGTCCGGATGCCCGCGCACGATGGCCAGGTACCGCTTTTCGACCGCTTTTTCAGCGAAAGCCGACGTCATACGCTGAGCGGCTTCCGGGTGCAGGGCAAAAAGCAGCACGCCGGATGCCGGCTTGTCGAGCCGGTGGATCGGGTAGACGAGGCGCCCGAGTTGATCGCGCAGACACTGGAGCGCAAAACGGCGTTCGCGCTGGTCGAGATACGTCCGGTGCACGAGCAGCCCGGAGGGCTTGTCGATCGCGACGTAATGCGCGTCGTGATAGAGCACGGGTAGGACCATGGGCGTAGGCGGACCGCTACCGGTGCGTGTTCCGCTGCTTCCACCGTAGTGGATTCTCGGCGATGTACTGCCTGATGCGTTCCATAGCGGCGTCGTGTCGGATGATGTGTTCGTAATAATTACGTTGCCAGACCCGCCCGTGGCAAAGTACGCTCCAGCCTGGCTGTAATCATAGCCCTTCAACCGGATAGAGCGCCTGCGATGCCTGGTCGGATCGTAGGGCACAACGCATCGCGCTATAGTTTCGCCATGTATCCGCCGTCGATCAGCAGGTCGATGCCCGTAATCCACGACGCCTCGTCGGACGCCAGAAACAGGACGCCGTTTGCGATATCCTCCGGCCTGCCAAGCCGCCCGATGGGGTAGTTGGGCACCCATTCCCGGACGGCGCGCTCGTCCCAACTCTCGCCCGGCTTCAGGCGGGTTCGCGCCATCTCGGTCTCGACGAGCGCCGGCGACACGGAGTTTACCCGTACCCCGTGCGGCCCGTAATCGGCGGCGAGGGACCGGGTGAGATTCAGGACGGCTCCCTTGGTGGTGCTGTACGCGGCGTTGGTGGGTTGTCCCCGGTGGCCGGCCACCGAGGCGATGTTGACGATCGCGCCGCCTCCGGCCTGCGTCATCGCCGGCAGCGCCGCGCGGCAGACCAGAAAGACGCCGCGCACGTTGATGTCCATCATGCGATCCCAGGCCTCGACGGGGGTGTCGCCGAGGGGCGTGCGGCTCACGATGGTCGCCGCATTGTTCACGAGCACGTCGAGCCGGCCCCAGTGCTCGATCACGGTCTCGACCATCCGCGCGGCGTCGGCCTCGACCGAAACGTCTCCCTGGATGCCGATCGCGTCGCCGCCGGCGCGGCGGAGCGCGGCGACCGTTTCGTCGATCTGTTCCTGCCGGCGCCCGCTGATCGCCACACGCGCGCCTTCGCCGACGAAACGCTCGGCGATGGCGCGCCCAATGCCCGTGCCGCCACCCGTCACCAGGGCGGTTTTGTTCTGTAATCGCATGCCAGTCGAGGTTGATGAACGAGAAACGATTTTACGTTTCAACGTTCGATCGTTCCTCAGGCTGCGACCGGGTAGGACGTCGTGTACAGGCTGGCGAGGATGCGCAGGCTCTGCACTTCGGGCGCCGTCCAGAATGCATGGTGGCCGCGGACCATGACGTCGTCGCCATCGCCGAAGGTGCCGGCGTAGCCGGTCCCGACGTACACCGTCCCGCGTTCGAACGTCAGCGCCGCGACGTTCGGGGCGCCCTTCCATCCCATCACGTCGATCTGCCGGAGCCGGCTGCCGAGTATGTGCTTCCAGACCGGCGCACCCGTCGCGTTGAAGTCGCGGTAATAATCGGGGAGCCATTCCCGCTCCCGGCGCGCGAGGACGACATGGCGCGAGGGCCCTTTCGGCCGCTCTTCGCACACGAGGAAGACCTGCCGGCCGTTCCCGAACGTGAGCCGGATGGGGCCGCCCAGATAGAAGTACGGATTCTGGATGTCATCCGCGCTCGCCTCATGCTTGAGGCACCAGTAATGCACATCGCTCAACGGCTCATCGATCATCTGCACGAGCGCGCCGAAATCCGTCTCGGGCGGCGCTACGGAAAGGGGAGACAGGCACATCATGGACGTATCCGTTCTGGATGGGGATGGGGCGGGGCGAGGCGGATCGCCCGGCCGGCGCCGCCGCTTCCTCCTCAAGCGACGGCGCCTGCGCCGGACACGCCCCCCTCAGGCGTGTACTCGTCACCGTCAAACCGACGACGACGGGTTTCCTGTGCGTCCACCCGAACCCTGTCGGATTCGGCGGACCGGTCGGGATGCCGGTGAACCACGTGACCGGTGCATCCCGAACACTAAACGATGCGCAAGCGGCGTTCAGAACCCGACAGCCCGCCGGCAAACTTTCTTCATCTTCCCCCAAATCCTCACATCCCGGCCCTCCCTCGCTTCCGAGGACTCGCCCCTCCGGGAAGACCTTTATATATTTACGCATCTCCACCCGATGACCTTTTTGCACGATATCTTGAAACGGCTCCCCATCCTCCTGGCGCTGCTCGTCGCCGGCGTCGCGCAGGCCCAATCCGGGCGCGACCTCATCCTCATTCCGGATGCCCTGACGCACACCCCCGGCTCGCCCTGCCGGTACGAGGTCACGCTGCTCGACGTGCGCGGCTCGCTGACCGAAAACAGCCGGATTTTTCTCCCCGACTCGTCGGAGCTGCAGATCGAAGACATCCGCCGGCTCGGTCCGGACCGGCTCCAGTTCACGGTGGTTGCCACCGGCAACCTGCGCGCGCTCGGCCGGCATCCGTTTTTCCTCTTCACCGGCGCGGCCGACCAGCCCATCCGGGAGGGCCAGCTCACCGTGCTCGGGGCGCGGCCCACGGTGCGGCGCGTCCATGTCCGGGCCAACCATGCGGTGGAAGACACGCTCGATCTCCGGTTGCGCGATCTCACGGATTTCGATCTGATGCTGGCCGGCGACCATTTCTACAGGGGGACGCGGATCGTCTTCGAGGACTCGGCCTTCACGATGGAACGCGTGACATGGGAAGACCGGTCGGACAGCCTCGTCGTCCACGTCCACATGCAAAACCCGAGACCGCACGCGAGGCCGTTGCGGTTCGACGTCGTCCATCCGTTTACCCCCACGCTTTACGAGCGCGAGCTGCCCGTCCGCGCCCGGCCGCCGCGCATCGCCGCGATCCAGCCGGCGCGTTTCCAGGCCGGCAACACCCGCGAACGCATCACGGTCCTGGGCGACGGGTTCGCCGACGGCGCGCGCGCCTACCTGAAAGAACGCCCGCTCGACGACGTGAGCCGCCCGACCGTCCAGCCGGACATGATCCAGTTCGATGCGCGCATCCCGAGCGGCACCGAGCGGCTGACGGTGGTGGTGGAGAACATGGACGGACAGATCGCCGAGCGCGAGGCCACGGTCTCGCGGGACGTCCAGCCGGCGAAGGCCACCGTGCGCAGCCGATCCGGCAAGCTGTACTTCGGCCAGAAACAACGCGTCGAGTTCCGCTCCGAGAGCGAGCGGCCGTTCGATATCCGCGAGCGCTACATCCTGCAGGTGGAGGGACTCGATCCGATGCCGCTCCAGCCGCGGAGCGCCGGCGTGATCCAGGCGGAGCTGAACCTGCCCGAGGACGAAGGCGCCTACGACGTGTCCGGCCGGCTGGAACGGTTTTTCACCATCCGCTCGGCTGACGGCTTCCGGGAATGGTCCGGCGTGCTCGACGTCTACCTGTCGCCCCGCATCGCCGAGCGCAAGCCCATCGTCATCCGGCCGGGCGAGCAGCGGAAGATCGCGCTTTCGGGCCGGTACCTGACCGAGTCGACCGTCGTCTCCGACGCCGGCGTGATCCGCGGCAACACGGTGCTGACCGACGAAACGCTGGAAATCACCCTTCGCGCGAGCACCGACGCCGTGCCCGGGCCGATCGAACTGTACCTCATCCGCGACAACATCCGGTTCCAGACCATCCCGGCCCGCATCGTGACCTGGGCCGAGCCGGCGACCTATGTGCGCTGGGGATACGATAAAAAGACCCGGCGCGACATGCCCTACTGGTCGGAGTCGAACGGTTTCCTCTCGGCGCCTTCCAACGGCCAGATCGTGTTCTCGCTCAGCGGCGACCTGCTGCCGGCGGATGCCGAGGCGCAGGACATCCGTCTCGAGGTGCGGGACAACAACATCAACACGGTCCTCCACGCCCAGAAGTACCGGATCACCCGGGGCATGCAGGAGACCGTGCTCGTGAACCTGGATGGCAAGGTAGAGCCCGAACACATCCTGAAGGTCGGCCTCACCACGCCGCAGGACTCGACGAACTTCAACCTGGTGCGCGTCGTCCGGTCGCCGCGCGAGAAGTGGGACGTCACCGCCGGCGCCTCCGTCGTCCGCGTCTCGTTCAACGGCGACGTGCAGGTGCTCAACAGCGTCGGCATCGGCGCCACCTATGCGCTGGACGAGAAGGACGACCTGGGCCTCAACATCGGCGGCCTCTTCATCGGCTACGAAAGCCGGGTGGTGGATTTCGGGATGACGGGCTCCGTCACGTTTTTCAAGCGCCTCACGCTGGGCATGGGATGGAACCTGTTCGGACCGGGGGCAAAAGCCGCCGAGGGGACACTCTTCGAACGCCGCGGCTTCATGGTGATCGGGGGGACGTTCAACCTGGCGCTGCCGTGAGGCGGGGTTTGAGGCTCAAAGATTAAAGATCAAGGATTATAGACCAAGGATTATAGACCAAGGCGAATCGATCGAGCGCATGCGATCGCTCCACGCCTTGAACCCCAAACCTACCACCTTAGACCCTTCTCAGTGCCAGCGGTCGCGGCGTTGCGCAGGCAGTTCGAAGACGCGTGCCAGGGCGGCGGCACGGGCGTAGAGAAGGTGCTGCCGGCCGGCGCGATTGCGCAGGTAGACCAGTTCGCCGGGCCCGACGAGGTCGTGCCAGTGCCGGGCAAACTGTTCAGCGTCGGCGCGGTTGGCGCCAAGCACCGCCGGCACGGCGTGATAATCCTTTCGCCTTTTCCACGCCCCCGTGCCGCGCCGGACGAGGAGGTAGCGAGGATTCTGGATGGGGTCCAGCACCTCGGCCAGCGCTTCCGTGAACAGCGACTGTTCGTAATACGTCCCGCCTAGGAGGCGAACCGACCAGTCGCCGGGATACATTTCGGTCGCCTCGACAGCCAGCTGGCCGGCGGGGGTCTCGAATACGCCGGCGTCGGAGAGCGCCCGCTGAAGCGCCAGCGCCATCTGCCCGAGCGTGCCTCCAAGCGGGGCGTGTTTCCAGGCGATCTGAGCGGCTTTCCATAGCGCCGGCGCCGAAAAGCCCACTCCCAGCAGGCCGGCGCCGATCAATACCCAGCGCATGTCCGCGAAGACACGCACGGTGCGGGCAAGGTCGTATCCGTAATTCAGGACCGTCCAGATAACGCTGGTACTCAGATACACGAGGAATCGAAGCGTCCGCGCGAAATGGTACGAGCGGAAGCTGGGCGGCGTACGGCGGATGTCCAGCGTCGGCCCTACACGGCCCTCGATAGCGCCTTCGATCGATGCGGCCCAACGCGCGCGCTCGTCGCCAAGTGCCTGGAGGCGCCGGACCGACTCGGCATTCGATGCCGCCACATCCGACGAACTCGCAGGGCGCGAAACCGCTAGACGTTCGAATCCGCTTTCGATACGCGTCCCGGCAGCGGACAACCCGACAAACGCGTCAAAGCGGTCCACCAGTCGATCCCAATCAGCGTACCCGCTGGGCGAACCCGGCTCCAGCGCGACCAGATGCCAGATGCTCGACATCTTGTCAGGTGTGCCGGCGTCCGAGCGGATCGCGCGACCGCGGATCTGATTGGTATAGACATACGACCCTGCATGGCTGGCAATAACGAGCGAATTCACCGCAGGCGCGTTCCAACCCTCGCCCAGCAGCGAACGAGTGCCCACGAGGGTATGAATTTGCCCCCGAAACAGCAGATCCGTCATGCCGGCGACCGTCCGATCGTTTGCCTTCCCGGCCGGCACGACTAGATGATCCGCGGGCAGTCCGGCCGGCTTCGCATCCAGCGGCCCCGTCCACGCCTCGAGTGCGGGGAGCAGATGCCCGGGCAATGCAACGTACTGACCGGTGAGCAGGGCGCATGTCTTCGCATGCGTGGCGTCATCCTCCAGCAATCGCACGAAAACCGGCCAGGCCCCGAGGCGCTCGGTCTCACCAAATCGGATATAGTCGGTCAGGATCACCTGACGGAGCGCCGCGCCCCGGACCGATCGCTCTTCTCGATTTATCCGGATGCAGGCGTCCACCTTCGCGTCGGAGAGGCCAAGCGATCGCTCGATCAGCGGACTCGCATCGAACCGAAGCTGCCGGCCGTGAATCAACCCTCGCGCGCGAAGGGAGGCGATCATCGACTCTTTCCACGAGGCGACGGGTTCGGGCTCCTGACCGTCCATTTCGAACAAGACATGCTGAAGGAGCACACCAGCCCAGTAACGGTCGAACGCGGGCATGTCTTCCTCGTCCGCGCCAAAGAGCGCTAGCAACCATCGGGGCGCGGGTTCGCCGCAGGCGCGCAGGTAGACCATCAGCGCGATCGCGCGCTCCGGTCGTTCGAGCACGGTGTCGGGGGCCAATTCTTCTGCGTGCAGCAGCGGGTGCGCGCGGATCACCTCGCGCAACGTTTCATCCTGGAGCAGGCGGTCGACTGTCGCGTAGACCGCTTCCTCGTGCCGGCCTATGCGGTCGCGCGCGTCCTGTTCGGGCAACACGGCCCAGACGAGATCCTGATGCGGGCAAAGTGAGCCGGTTTTGACCAGTTCCGGGACGCCGATCTCCTCATCAATCGGACCGCAGAGCGCTTCATAACGCTTCCATTCCCTGCCTTTCACATCGTAGGGCGGAGTAGCGGTCAGGGCCACGATCGTGGGCGATTCGAGCGCGTCGCAGAGCTGGCGGAGCACCCGCCACCATTCGGCGCGCAGATGATGCGCTTCGTCGAGGATGACCGTGCGGACGCCGGCGGATCGCAACCGTGCCGCAACGTCGTCCACCTCCGCCGCGTCGGGCGCCTTCAGGCTCCTTTCTGTCTCTCCGGATTCTGTGGCATTCTCCGACGCACGATACCGCACGTGGAGCGCCTGGTAGGTCACCGACGTGAACCAGCCCGGCGTATGCAGATCGCTGCCCGCCCAATCAGGCCTTGCCGACATCTGCTCCGGCAGAAAATCCGCCAATCGTTCGATCCACTGTTCGCGTACCGTGCGCGTCGGCGAAAGCACGACGGCCGGGTGCCCGAGCCGGCGAAAAATTTCGATGCCCAGTACCGTCTTGCCGGCGCCCGGCGCCGCCACCAGGTGTAGCCGGCGGTCGGAGAGGTGCCGATCGACTACACCCAGAACGCGCTCCTGATACGGACGCCATGCCCAGCGGAAGTACATGCCGGCGGTCGGGTTTGAGCGCATTGCCTGAATCGTCGATCCCTTAATGAAGAGGCTGCCGCCTGATACGACCGTCCTGAGGCTCTGTTCTTCGGGTCAGCCCACACTATCGCGGGACGGAGCGCGGTAAATGGCATGTATTTGGCAACAGCCCAGGCGCCGCTCACCCCCGTGGCGCGCGTTCGAAACCCGTTACGTGAGGGGATACACTACAGCGCTATCCGGTTGCCGACACTGGCGTTGCCCGGATTTCTTGCGGATCTTGGCCGGGTTGTTTGGAAAATCGAACTTCGCCGTATCTTTGGGAACGGAATGGGTTTTATTTAGAATAAGTCTAAATCACCATCAAAAACACGATCTGAACGAGACGGCCATGACGTTAAACGAACTGAAGCCAGGATGCTGCGGCCGCATTACCTGCTGGTGCGAGGGATTGTCGGATCGTCTGTGGGAGCTGGGCGTATTGCCTGGCACCCTGGTGGAGGTAGTCCGGGTAGCCCCCTTTGGCGATCCCATCGCGCTCAAGATCAAGGATTCCCAGATCGCCATCCGCCGGGCTGATGCGACGCGTATCACCGTAGACGCGCTCTGAACCCACCCCGATTGAACCCGGCATATCCATGGCCTCTCGCCGTCCCACATCCGACAGCGCTGTTCTGGAGGCCCGAAGTACACGCCGCGTGGCGGTAGCCGGCAATCCGAACGCCGGCAAATCGACCGTATTCAACCTGCTCACGGGCATGCGCCAGCGGGTGGGCAACTACCCGGGCGTCACCGTAGAACGGAAGTCGGGCCGCCTTCTCGGCGCCGAACAGATCGAACTGCTCGACCTCCCGGGCACTTACAGCCTCAACCCCAAGTCGCTCGACGAGCAGATCGCCTACGACACCATCACGCACCAGCTGGCCGGCGAATCGCCGCCGGATCTCGTGCTGTGTGTGGTCAACGCCACCAACCTCGAGCGCAACCTCTACCTCGCGACGCAGATCATCGACCTCGGCGTGCCGACCGTGATCGCCCTCAATATGATGGACGAGGTGGAGAAAGACGGCCTGGTGATCGATACGCGCACCCTCTCCGAGATGCTGGGCCTCCCGGTGATCCCGATGGTGGCTACCCGCAAGGAAGGGCTCGATGACCTGAAAAAAGCGCTGACCGCCTCGCTGCCGGCGCCGGGCAAGACGTACTGGCGGCTCCAGGAGGAAGTCCGCACGGCCGTGGCCTCGCTTTCGGAAACGCTGCGGCGCGAGCGCCCCGATCTGAGCGAGGCGCGAAGCCAGGCCGAATCGCTGCGCATCCTGAACAGCGACCGGCTGCTCGCGGCGTGCAAGGAACGCGCTCCGGTCTTTCACGAGGCGGTCCTCGCGACGCGCGCGGCCCTCGACGGGCAGGCCGTGCCTTATGCCCAGGCCGAGATCACCGGCCGGTACGCGTGGCTCGCTCGCGTGGCGGCGCGGGTGGTGAAGAAGCAGCATGAAGTCGACGCCCGGAAGTTCACCGACCGGCTGGACGGCATCCTGGTCCATCGCGCATTCGGCCCGCTCATCTTCGCCGGCATCCTCCTCGTCGTCTTCCAGGCCATCTTCACCTGGGCGACGCCGTTCATGGATGCGATCGAGCAGGGGATGATGGCGCTCGGCGGCCTGGTGCGTTCGGTGGTGCCGGCCGGCATCGCGTCCGACCTGCTCGTCGACGGCGTGCTGGCCGGCGTGGGCAACGTCATCGTCTTTCTGCCCCAGATCCTGTTCCTGTTCTTCTTCCTCAGCCTGATGGAGAGCACGGGGTACATGGCGCGGTCGGCGTTTATCATGGACCGGGTGATGCGGCGATTCGGGCTTTCGGGCGGATCCGTGATGCCGATGATGAGCGCCTTCGCCTGCGCGGTGCCGGCCATCATGGCCACCCGAACCATGGAGAACCAGCGCGAGCGCCTCCTCACGATCATGGTGCTTCCGCTCCTCAGCTGCTCGGCGCGTCTGCCGGTCTACACGCTGTTCATCTCGGCCTTCATCCCGGCGAAAACCCTGTTCGGACCGATCGGTTACCAGGGCCTGACGATGCTGCTGCTCTATGTCTTCGGGCTCGTGACGGCCTTCGGAGGAGCCTGGGCGCTCAAAAAAATCCTCAAGGGGCCGGATTCGTTTTTCATGCTCGAACTCCCGCCCTACCGGGCGCCGCAGTGGAAGATGATCTTCTGGCGGATGTACGAGCGCGCGAAGATGTTCGTCTGGCGCGCCGGCCGGGTGATCTTCCTCTTCAGCATCCTGCTCTGGTTCGCGGCCTCGTACCCGAAGGTGGAGCCCGATGCCGGCCTGGAGGCACAACGCATCGCGCTGGAGCAGCAGCTGGATGGCGCCACGCCGGCGCAGCAGGCCGATCTGGAAGCCCGGCTCGGCCAGGTCGCCAACGACGAAGCCGCCTACCAGATGGAGCAGAGTTACATCGGCCGGCTGGGGCGTTTCATCGAGCCGGTCATGCGGCCGCTGGGCTTCGACTGGAAGCTGAGCGCCGGCATCCTCTCCGCCTTCGCCGCGCGTGAGGTCATCATCGGGGCGCTCGGCACCATCTTCAGCGTCGCCGACGCCGACGAGAACAGCGTCGCCCTGCGCGACCACCTCCGCAATGCGCGCAACCCGAAGACGGGCGAACCGCTCTACACGACCCTCGTCGCCGTCAGCCTCCTCGTCTTCTTCGTGCTGGCGCTCCAGTGCACCAGCACCGTCGCCATCACGCGCCGGGAGCTGAACTCCTGGAAGTGGCCGATCGTCATGTGGCTCTACATGACCGGCCTCGCCTACCTCGCCGCCCTCATCGTGTACCAGGGCGGTCGCGCGCTCGGCCTCGGCTGAGTGCGCATCCGATAGAAATTGGTTATCTTGGGTCCAACCCCAATCATCCCGCATCCCATGAAACGCTCCGCATTCCTCCTCGGTCTCCTGGCCGCCCTGGCTCTCGCCGTCCCGTCCAACGCCCAGCATGCGGCGGACAATCCCCCCATGGAAGGCTTTAATACCGCCGGCTCGGACGCCCGGGCCATCGAAATCGCCGATGCCGTCATGGAAAGCATGGGCGGCCGCAAAAACTGGGATAACACCCACTTCCTGTCCTGGGGCTTCGGAGGCGACGAGCAGGTGTGGGACAAGTGGTCGGGCGACTTCCGCTACCAGCGCGACAGCCTCGTCGTCCTGATGAATATCAACACAAAGAAGGGGCGCGCCTTCGCCGACGGCAAGGAGATCGCCAACCCGGACGAACTCCTCACCAACGCCTACCGCGCATGGGTGAACAGCGGCTACTGGTTCATCATGCCCTACAAGCTCAAGGACTCGGGCGTGACCCTGAAGTACCTGGGCGAAGGCACCACGGCCGACGGCCGGCCGGCCGAAATGCTCGAGCTCACGTTCGACAACGTCGGCCTCACGCCCCAGAACAAATACCACGTATTCGTCGACAAGGAAAGCATGCTGGTCACCCAGTGGCAGTATTTCCCCAAATCCACGGACGCCGAACCGGGCTTCACCCGTCCGATGGCCAACTGGAAGAAGTACGGCAACATCATGCTGTCGGACAACCGCGGCGAAGGCCGGAACGGTCAGCCGTTCATCCTGCCACACGTCGGCGCCTACAGCAGCGTGCCGGAGCGCGTGTTCACGGACCCGAACCGGATCGACCTCGCGACGCTCGGCAACTGATCGCCGCCGGCTGTAGCGCCGAATCGCGCACCGACGGGTTCGGGTTTGCTAAGCTACTCATACCGCAGGCTCTTCACCGGATCGGCCTGGGCGACGCGCATGGCCTGGGTGCTGACGGTCGCGAAGGCGATACCCAGCGCCACCGCGCCGGCTGCCAGGTAGATCCACACGCCGATGCCGGTATGATAGGCGAACCCGTCGAGCCAGCGCTGCATCGCGAGGTACGAAGCCGGCACGGCCACGACGAGCGCCACGGCGACCAGGCCCACGAACTCCTTGCTCAGCAGCAGCACGAGGCTCCGCACGGAGGCGCCGAGCACCTTGCGGACGCCGATCTCTTTCGTCCGCTGCTGCGCCGCATAGGCGGCGAGCCCGAACAGGCCGAGGCACGCGATAAAGACCGCGATGGCGGCAAAAAAGGCAAACAGCGATCCGAGGCGTGCCTCGTTCTGGTAGAGCCGGTCGAAGTCCTCATCCAGAAAGCGGTATTCGAGCGGGAAACCACCTGAAAACGCGTTCCACGTCGTTTGCAGGTGTGCGATCGCCGCCGGCAGCGCGCCGGCCTTCGTGCGCAGCGCCACGGTGCCCATCCACGTCGGCTTGTAGTTCAGCACGAGCGACTCGACGGGCTGGTGCAGCGATTGGAAGTGGAAATCCTTTACCACCCCGATCACGGTGCCCATCGGCCGGTCCCAGGCGCGGAACGGCTGTCCGACGGCCTCTTCAGGCGACCACCCCAGCTGGCGCACCGCCGTCTCGTTGAGCACATACGTGTCGTTTGTATCCGTAGGCACCTCGCGGGAGAACGTGCGGCCGGCGACGAGCGTCATCCCCAGTACATCGAAATAGTCGGGATCGGCGAAGCCGGTCCAGAAGCTGGCGCCTTCCTGGTCACCTTCCTGCGTCTGTCCGGGCCAGTTATAGCCACGATTTGTATTCACCCGCCCCGGCAAGCCCCCCGTGAGGGCGACCTGCTCGATGCTCGGGTCGGACAACAGCTCCTGGCGGAACGTCTCGTAGCTCTCGATGACCGCGCCGGGCGGCGAGAGAAATACGACCTGCTCCTTGGAGAAGCCGAGATCGCGCTCCTGCATGTAGTTGAGCTGCCGGTAGACGGTGGCCGTGGCGACCATGAGGAACACCGAGGTGGCGAACTGGAAGACGATCAGCCCCTTGCGCAGCAGCGTGGCGCCGCCGCCCCGCGCGAGATCGCCCTTGAGGACGCGCGCCGGCAGGAAGGCCGAGAGATAAAACGCCGGGTAGCTGCCGGCGAGCACGCCGGCGGCGAGCCCGATCGTCACCAGCAGCCCGATGGTCCCGAGCCGGGCCAGCGAGAACGAGGCCGTACCGTTGACGGCTTCGTTGAACACCGGCAGCGCCAGCGCGGCGAGCACCATCCCGATCCCGATGGCGAGCACGCTCATCAGCACGGACTCCCCGATGAACTGCCCCACGATCTGCGACCGGACGGCCCCGACGGCCTTGCGGACGCCCACCTCCGAGGCGCGCTGCACAGCCCGCGCCGTGGCCAGATTCATGAAATTGACGCAAGCGATGAGCAGGATGAGCGCCCCGATGATTCCAAAGACGATCAGATAGCGCACGTCGCGGTGGCCGGCGTAGTCGAACGCCAGGTCGTTCGTCAGGTGGATGGCCGTGAGCGGCTGGAGGCCGGCGACGTACCGGCTCCCCTCATCGTCCGGGGCGCGGTCGGCGTTAAAACGCTCGCGCATCGCCGCCGTGATCTTCGCTTCGAGCGCCTGGCGATCGACGTCGGGGCGCAGCAGGAAGTAGGTGTTGTAGTTGTAATTGGTGAACCCCTCGAGCTCCGTGGGCCCGACCAGATCCTCCAGCAGGCGAAATGACGCCACGGCATTGAAGTGGAAATGGGACGCGTCGGGCATGTCCGCGATAACGGCCGACACCGTGAGGTCATACCGATCCCCATACCGGATCGAACGGCCGATGGGGTCCTGCCGGCCAAAGAGCGCCTCCGCGGCGTGCTGCGTGAGCACAACCGCATGGTTGTCCTGCAGGGCGGTCGCCGGGTCGCCCCGGAGAAACGTGAAATCGAACACCTCGAACAACGTCGGGTCGGCGAGCGCCAGCCCCTCGAGCCGCCGGCGCTGGCCGTCTTCGAGAGCGACATAGGGCGAGCGGAAATTCTCGATGCGTACCGCTGCTTCGATCTCCGGGAGGTTGGCCGTCAGGAACGGCGCGTAGCCCGCGGCCGAATTCGCCGCCCACTCGCCGGCGTCGTCGCCGGAATCCGAGCCGTAGATGAGACGCACGATGCGGTCCGCCTTCGCGTGGTAGCGGTCGTAGCTCAGTTCGTGCTGGACGAACAGCACGATCAGAAAACAACAGCTGAGCCCGAGGGCCAGACCGCCGACATTGATGAGCGTATAACCCGGATGCCGTTTCGCATTCCGTAGCGCGAGCTTGAACCAGTTCCGAACCATGAGCATCCTCCCGATGATTTCCTGGGCCAGGCCGTGCCGGCGGCGAACCTTTCCCCAGTAGACTTTGCGGTATTCCGTTTCCGCCGTGAATCCGTCCCCCATCTCCCCGAGAGCCCGGCGATAGGCCGCCTCGACGCCGTGCCCCTCCGCCACGAGCGCCGCCACCTGATCGCGCAGATGTTGCTCCAGCTCGTCGAGGTCGTCGCCCGAGATGGCGCGCCGGTAGAGGTGAAACCCGCGCCAGGTAGCGATCGCTTTTTCCAGATCGAACATGGTGGAGCCTCTCGTTCGGTGCGGGATTCAGGGTGGACGGCAACGTCCCGTGGCCGGCAGTGCAGTATGTCGGGCCAGGACATAGACTGTGTCGAACTACGACGTAGACCCCGGCGGAGTTACAGCCGTCGACCGGGTTTTTACAGACAACGCGCCGTACGCCTTCCGAAACGCGCTTCTCGACAGGGCCGGGTTTCCCGCCGGCACGGTCTGTAACCTCAGCATGCGGCGGAACGTATTGGATGGACGATGTAAACGATCCGCTTCATCGACGCGTCCTGCGGGAAGCCACGCCCTTTTGAACCCAACGCCACGATCCCATGCGCGCCCTATTTAGCCTGCTCGTCCTTTCCCTGATAACCTTGCCCGCCGCGGCGCAGAACGTGCGCGTCCTTGCCGACGACGAAGCGTGCGACAGGAGCGGGTGGGGAGACCGCAACACGGAGCGGTATTGCGAGGTACGTGAAATCACGCTGCCGGCCAACCGGGATCTCATCAGGGTGGATGGCGGCAAGAACGGGGGCATCCGCGTGGAGGGCTGGAACCGCAAGGAGATGCTGATCCGCGCCATCGTGACGGCGACGGACCGCACGGAAGACGCGGCTCGCGAACGGGTCGACGAGATCGACATCAAGACGAACGGCACGATCGAAGCCGATCTCCCCGAAAACCGCTCCCGCGGGAAATACTGGACCTCCGTGAGCTTCGAGATTTTTGTGCCGCGCACCTCCAACCTCTCGCTCGACGCCAGCAACGGCGGCATCCACATCGCCAACATCGACGGTGACGTGCGGTTCGAAACGACCAACGGTGGCGTGAAGCTGATCGATCTCGCCGGCGACATCCGCGGCCATACGACCAACGGCGGCGTCGATATCGAACTGACCGGGTCGGCCTGGAAGGGCGAGGCGCTCGATGTCGAGACCACAAACGGCGGTGTTGAGATTCGCGTGCCGGAAGACTACTCGGCGCGCCTCGAAGCCGGCACCACCAACGGCGGCATCCGGTTCGATTTCCCGGTCATGGTGCAGGGCCAGCTGAACAAACGGATCTCGATCGATCTTGGCGACGGCGGCAACACAGTGCGTGCCGTCACCACGAACGGCGGAGTGCGGGTGCGGCGAAGCTGAGGCTGCCGGCAAATCTCGCGTCCGCACCCCTTTTACGATACCAGGGTCCGCATCCCTGGCCGCTGTTCGTCTCTATCCGGATGGCGCAGCCAGGCGCACAAAGCCGGTAAGCACTCCGACGACCTGACGGTACGCGCGAATGCCGTGGATCAGGCCGGCTCGGCACGCAACTCGTCTCCAGCTTGAGGGTTATGCTGACCGTATAGCCCTGTGTTCGTCGGACCCCTCGTATCCATCATGGCGAAGCTACCTCCCA
Source organism: Rhodothermales bacterium (assembly GCA_041391505.1). Taxonomy (NCBI): domain Bacteria; kingdom Pseudomonadati; phylum Rhodothermota; class Rhodothermia; order Rhodothermales; species Rhodothermales bacterium. The sequence goes on along the minus strand of JAWKNW010000012.1, from coordinate 80,166 downwards.
ACGCCGTCCATCCGCTATCGCGGGCCGAATGGCGGTCCTGGTTGCTTGAGCATCACCGGCGCGCAGAAGGCGTCTGGCTGGTCACGTTCAAGAAGGGCACCGGCCAGCCACACCTCGAGTACGGAGCGTCCGTCGAGGAAGCCCTGTGCTTCGGCTGGATTGACAGCAAGCCAAACAAACTGGATGACGAGCGCTCCATGCGCTGGTTCGCCCCGCGCAAAGCCGGGACCGGGTGGTCGAGGTTGAACAAAGAGCGTATCGAGCACATGCTGCGCACGGGCCTCATGCACCCTAGCGGCCTGGCCAGGATTGAGCAGGCCTGGGCGGACGGTTCATGGACGCTGCTGGATGCGATCGAGGAACTTCATGTGCCGGCGGACCTTGCCGAGGCCCTTGCAGCCTATCCGCTGGCGGAAGAAAACTTCATGGCGTTTCCAAGGTCGGCGAAACGAGGTATCCTGGAGTGGATTCACACGGCGAAGAAGCCCGAGACGAGAGCCGCGCGCATCGCCGAAACCGCTCGCCTGGCGAACGCCAACGAGCGCGCCAATCAGTGGCGCCCCAAGAAGGCGACCTAACTTCCAGTTCGAGGGGATGGGCGAGGCGCTGTTCCTGAAGCCGGGCAAGATAACCGCCGAGTCCCTTGCCGGACTTGACGAAAAAGGGGTCCAGTGGAGGGGCACCCGCCCACGAATGACGCGTTTCCGTGCGGGCCGGCCAGTGGCGCCTGGCCTGTACCTGACGCGGTATACCGACGCCGGCCAGGTCAACCCGGCGGACCTCGGCCGCTGGCTTTCGAAAGCGCGAGAGATCCAGTGGGATTACAAGAACATCGTCCGCCGAAAAGGCGCCCTCGAGCGGCTCGTTTAGAAACGGTTGGGATTTTCAAAAATCTTTTCGGTCCGCCATCCTGAACCGCCCGCCGCTTGCGGTTGGCGTGATGAATGCCAGTCCGCGCGAACGCGGGGAGACCTCTCGAACCACGTGAGACGCTCATTGGAGCCATGCGCGAGTGATTCGGGAGGTCCCCCCGCGTTCGCGGGTGCGGGCTTTCGACAACCCCGTCGCAAGCGCCGGGGGCTCAGGAAGACAACCCATTCTTATTTCTCAACAGTTTCTCAACGGTTCGCCGGGACACCCTTGCGGCGGCGAGCGTCCTGCCTCCGTTCATGTTTCCAGATCCAGCTCCGTATGCCCGAAAAACGTCTCTTTAACTGCCGAATCGTCGTCGATTCGCCGCTCGCCGGCGTAACGTACGCCATGCAACGTGGCAAGACCGCCCTGCATCCGCCGGCCCGGTCGACTCCGGAAGCGCTCGTCTTCGAGTTTCCGCTCACGCTGGTGGATATCGATGCTGACCCGCCGCGCCTGACGGGCGAGTTCGCGCAGGGGCCGGCCGATAAACGCTTCGTGTACGTGAACACCGGCACCATTGCCGGCCAGTTCGCTTCTCCGTGGAGACGCCGCGCGAAGGTGCCCCTCTACGGGATCCAGCGAGCGATGCTGGCCGAACTGATGGCCGCGCAAGAGAACCTGATGCTGGAGGCGCGCATACACGGCGTAGCCAAGGACGGCGGGCCGGCGTGCGCCACCGTCCCGTTGCTGGCGGCGTGGTCGATCGTACCCGGTGCCTGATCGGCCCCCGATCGTCCGACCGATACATCCCCCCGAACCCCACACGCTGCGAAGCGATCTTTTGGAGGATACCCGATGGAGCTGCATGCGATAGCCCTGGTACTGGCCGCATTTCTGTGTTCGCTCGTGGCGGGCTTTCTCTTCGCCTTCGCGGTCGTGGCGATGCCTGGCATCAAAACGCTCGACGACGGGGCGTTCATCCGGGCCTTCCAGGCGATGGACGGCGTCATCCAGAACAACCAGCCGCTCTTCATGGTCGTCTGGCTCGGATCCGTCGTCGCCCTGATCGCGGCCGCCGTGACCGGATTCGGGCATCTGGAAGGCATGGCACGTTGGGGGCTGATCGGTACGGCGCTCGTCTATCTCGGAGGGGTCCAGGCGCCTACCGTCCTCATCAACGTTCCGCTGAACAACCGCCTGCAATCGCTCGACGTCGACGCCCTGGATGCGTCGTCGCGCGCCGCCGCACGCGCGGCCTTCGAGGGGCGCTGGAATCGATCGAATCGGTTCCGCACGGTGGTGGCATGTCTGGTCGCGCTGGTATTGACCGGGCGATTTTTCTGGATGTGATCCGCGACGCCGAACGGCGCGGGGTCCTCTCGTTTTTTCAACGGTTCTCGAACGATGAACACGATTCCTGCCGGCACCGAACTGGCGCGGCCCTTCGTGCCGGCGAAAGACTTCAACCGCTCCCGGGAGTTCTACGAGGCGCTCGGCTTCGATAAACTGCTGGATGGCGAGGTCGCGATTTTCGCCGCCGGCTCCGGTGGCTTCATCCTGCAGCGGTTTTACCAGAAGGATCTGGCCGAAAACCTGATGATGCAGCTCATGGTCGATGACCTCGACGCCTGGTGGCGCCATATCGAGGCGCTCGACCTGCCGGCCCGGTTCGGCGTAAGCGCGCCGAAGGCTCCCAAACTCCAGCCCTGGGGACTGCGTGTGGCCTATGTGGTAGATCCCTCCGGCGTGCTCTGGCACGTCGCCGAGCGCCGGCCGGGGGTTGCGCACGACTGAGTGCCCCCTCACACAGAAACACACCGTACGGCCATATGGCGTTCATTCGCACATACGAATCGCGGGACTGGCAGGAATTGTTGCCCATCCTGCGTGCCACGTTCGCGGCCGGCGATACCTATGCGTTCTCGCCGGACAGCACCGAGGCTGACATACACCGGATCTGGATCGAGGGGCCGCAGGCCTCCTACGTCATCGTTGCCGACGACGGCACGGTACTCGGAACCTATTTCATACGAGCAAACCAGCCGGGGCTCGGCAGCCATGTCTGCAACTGCGGCTATATCGTCGCCGAATCGGCGAGAGGGCAGGGACTCGCCACACAGCTCTGCGAACATTCGCAGGCAGAGGCGCGGCGTCTCGGTTACCGGGCCATGCAGTACAACCTCGTCGTCTCCACCAACGACGTGGCGGTTCGTCTGTGGAAAAAGCTCGGCTACGCTATCGTCGGTACGCTTCCGGGCGCGTTCCATCACGCCAAAGAGGGATTTGTAGACGCCTACGTCATGTTCAAAACGTTGTAACAGGACGGCTCCGCGACGAACTGGCCCAACCCCGATACCCCGTTCGGGGGTTACACACGCCGGGCGCGCAGTCCGGCGGTTTTGTGTTCTTGCATCTATATCAAGATCTGGATATATTTCTCATTAACGATATAACTTTTCCCTATTCCCGCCCGTCTGATGTTTCCAAAGCCGTTACTCGCCGCGTCGTTCGAACCGCTCGTCCTCGCCTTGCTGGGGAGGGGTGAAACCTACGGATACGAGATCATCCAGGAGGTACAGTCCCTTTCCGACGGGCGCATCACCTGGACGGCGAATCGTCTGTATCCGTTGCTCCACGACCTCGAGAACCGCCGACTCGTTTCCTCGACCTGGCGGCACGACGAACCCGGTCCGGGAAGGAAGTACTACAGGCTCACTACGAAGGGCGAGCAGGCGCTCGCCAGCGCGAAGCGCGACTGGCTGGACTTGAACGCCGTTCTCGCCAAACTCTGGGGCCCCGAGCCCGCCACCGCACTCTGAGACGCGCATGTTCGATCTCGAAACCGCCATCGCCACCTGGCGGCATACGCACAGCCGCCGCCGGGCTTTTCTTGCAGAGGATCTCGACGAGCTCGAACGCCACCTGCGCGACCATACCGCCGCGCTGATCCGGAGCGGTGTCTCGACGGAGGCGGCGTTCCGCAGGGCGGTCGAGGGGCTGGGCGATCTGGATAGCGGCGCGGCTGAATACGAAAAGGTATTCTGGGGCAAGCTCCACCGCCGGCACGCCGTCGTTTCCGAACTCCGCTGGAGAAGCACCATGCTAAAAAACTACCTGACAATCGCCATTCGCACCCTGCGCAAACACAGGGGCTACGCCCTGATCAACATCACCGGGCTCGCGGTCGGGTTCGCCTGCAGTTTCTTCATCCTGCTGTGGGTGCGGAGCGAATACGCGTACGACCGGTTCCTCGAAGACGGCGACCGCATCCATCAGCTACGACGCAACGTGCGGATGGAAGACCGCATCTATACGTGGAGCGGGGCCGCCAAGCCGCTCGCCGACGTCCTGGCGCGCGACTACCCCGAGATCGAGCACGTAGCGCTCACTCGCTGGCCGGAATCCGTCGTCGTGACGTCGGACGGGCGCTCGTACCGGGAGATGCGCATCCACGTCGGCGCGGCCTTCTTCGACGTCTTCACGTTCCCGTTCATCGAGGGCGCGCCGGACAAGGCCTTTCAGGCGGAGGACGACGTCGTGATCACCGATCGCCTGGCGCGCAAGCTGTTCGGCGAGGACTGGCGCGCGCAGGACGGGGCCGTAGGTCGGCGCATCACGCTCGACCACCGGCGCGACTTCACGGTCACCGGCGTCATCGCCGATGTGCCCGACAATACCTCGATGCAGGCCGACCTCTTCGTGCATATCACCGACTTTTACGTCGGGCGCGACTGGGTACACGAATGGGGAAACAACGGCTTCCAGTTGTACGCGACCCTCCACGCGGACGCGGTCTTGCCGGCGGTGAACGCAAAGATTGCCGGCATCGTGAACGATAACGAAGAAGGCGCCGACGAGACGTTGTTTTTCCAGCCGTTCGAGGACACGTATCTCTACGGCTCCTTCGAGAACGGAGCCCTCGTCGGCGGCCGCATCGATTACGTGCACATCCTCACCGTGGTGGCGATTTTTCTGCTGCTCATCGCTTCGATCAATTTCATGAACCTCGCCACAGCACGTGGTGGACAACGGGCGCGCGAGATCGGCGTGCGCAAAGCGATCGGCGCCAACCAGCGTTCGCTCATCCAGCAGTTTCTGACCGAGTCGGTTCTCCTCACGACTGTCGCGTTCGTCCTCGCCCTCGGGCTCGTCTACGCCCTGCTCCCGCTGTTCAATACCGTCAGCGGGAAAGCGTTTTCCCGAGGCGACCTCGGCGTCGGTTTTGTCGCCGGGATGTTCGGCATCGCGTGTCTGGTGGGGCTGTTGGCCGGCAGCTACCCGGCGCTGTATCTCTCGGCGTTCAACCCGCTCGTCGTATTGCGCGGGACGTTCAGGCATCGCGTGGGTACGACGTGGTTGCGAAAAGGACTGGTCGTGCTGCAGTTCGCGCTCTCCGTCGTCCTCATCGTCGCCACCATCGCCATCTACCGGCAGATCCAGTTCATCCGCACGCACGACATCGGGTTGGCGCGGGAGAACGTCCTGTATCTGCCCCAGGAGGGGGCGCTGCGCACGCAATACGACGCCTTCAAGGCGGCGCTGCTGGACCGCCCGGGCATCGCCGGCGTCTCCGCGGCCTCGTCGCAGCCGTTGTCGATCGGCAGCAGCACCGGCGGCGCCACGTGGGAAGGCAAGGATCCGGATCTGCAGCGCGAGTTCTATTTCCTCGGGGTGGACTACGACTTCCTCGAAACGATGCAGATGGAGATCGTTGCCGGTCGTTCGTTTGACCCCGCCTTCGGCGCCGACAGCGTCAGCGTACTGGTCAACGAAGAGGCCGCCCGGCTCATCCGGGATGACGTGCTGGGGACCACGTTTCGCTTCTGGGCGGTGACCGGGCCGATCGTGGGCGTGGTGAAGGACTTCGAGATGAACTCGCTCTACGATCCGGCGGAACCCGTCGTGTTCTTCTTCAATCCCGAGGCGACGAACGTAGTATACGTGCGTACCGAGGCCGGCCGCACGCAGGAGGCGATCGCCAGTCTGGAAGCCGTGGTAACGGCGTTCAATCCGGAATACCCGTTCGAGTACCGCTTCATGGATGAGGACTTCGAGGCGACCTATCACAGCGAGACGGTGCTCGGGACGCTCGCCAACCTGTTTTCCGTCATCGCGATCTTCATCTCCTGCCTCGGTCTGTTCGGGCTGATCTCGTTCACCGCACAGTTGCGCAGGAAAGAAATGGGCGTGCGGAAGGTCCTCGGCGCCACCGTGCCCAACCTGGTGGGTATGCTGACGGGCGAGATGACCCGGCTCGTGGTGATCGGCATCGCCGTGGCCATCCCGGTCGCCTATCTCGTGGTCGACCGATGGCTCGCGCAATTCCAATCGCACATCGATATCGGCCCCGGGTTGTTCGTGCTGGCCGGCGCCAGCGCGCTGCTGATCGCGTGGCTCACCGTGAGCTACCAGTCCCTGAAAGCCGCCCTGGCGGATCCCGTGGACAGCCTGCGGTATGAGTAGCTTCGACCTCGAAACCGCCATCGCAACCTGGCGGCATGCACTCGCACTTCGCAGAGCTTTCCTTAAGGAAGACCTGGACGAACTCGAACGTCACCTGAGAGATCACACGGCTGAACTGGTATCCAACGGCAACAATTTGGAGACCGCATTCCGTGAGGCTTCTACAATGCTAGGTGACTTTGAAGAAGGTGAAATCGAATACAGAAAAGTCCTTATGACCAAGCTTTGGAGGCACCATGCAATAGCCGACGAGGCGCGTTGGCGGATCGCCCTTTTTGCAAACTACTTCAAGATCGCACGCCGCCATCTATGGGCGCATCGGATGTATACCAGCATCATGATTGTCGGCCTCGCAATCGGGTTGGCGACATGCCTTATAATTGCGCTGTTTGTGCGACATGAGTTGTCGTACGACCGTCATTTCTCTACAGCAAACCGGGTGTACCGGCTTCACCAAACGGAACTAGCCTCATCGATCATGGGGCTTGCCGGTACCATCGAAAACCGCTTCCCAGAAATCGAGTACGCTACCCTAGTGCCCCGTCCCTGGGAATACTTGCTCACGTATGACGACCAGAAACAGTACCTTGAGGGCGTGCTGCGTGTAGATAGTACATTCCTCACAGTGTTTCCCTTTAAAGTGGTCCGCGGTCAGGGGGAACAGGCGCTCCATGCCCCAGGCCGCATGCTCGTTACAGAATCGACAGCAAAGCGCCTGTTTGGCGACGAAGATCCGATTGGAAAAACGATATGGGTCGAAACGAGCGAGCCGTGTCAGATCGTTGGTATCCTTGCCGACCCACCCTCGAATACTCATTTCAGTTTCAACGCACTACTATCTCTGCATGAAGCCGGTCGCAAGCAGCGATATGAAGAAGAGCTGAAGTGGACGCGCTTTGTGGGTAGCTTTTTATACCTGCTGCTACGCGAAGGCACGGACGCGAACTCGGTTGAGGCCAGAATACACGATTTCGAGGTCGCAAGTAGGGCCGGTGAACCCGAAGGCGCACGCGAAGCCCAGTTGCACTTGCAACCACTCACTGATATCCATCTTTATGCCAGCGCTCTAAACCAGGATATTGCGCCGCAGGGAGACATAGAAAATGTGTACCTCTTCGCCGTGATCGGCATCTTGATCCTGTTGATCGCTTGCGTCAATTATGTCAATCTGGCGACAGCTCGTTCGGTCGGCCGAGCAAAGGAAATCGGGGTACGCAAGGTTGTGGGAGCAGACAGACACCGGCTCATCATCCAGTTTCTCAGCGAATCCACCCTCATGGCCTGCCTAGCGTGGCCGCTTACGCTCGTGCTCGCGGTATGTGCGCTGCCATTCATCAATTCGGTGACCGGCCAATCCCTGCCATTGCTGATTGCACATGATCCGGTTCTTCTACTGCAGACCGCCGGCATCACGCTCGTCCTCGGCATCTTCTCAGGGCTTTACCCGGCTGTGGCGCTTACGCAACCGAAGCCTGCCGTCGTATTGGTTTCTCGTGGACGCACCCCAGCTCGCAGAGGAAAATGGGTGCGCCGAACACTCGTCGTTCTCCAATTCTCAGTAGCTTCTGCCCTTGTCGCCGTTGCGATGGCCATTGGCAATCAGCTTGAGTACATTCGTACCAAACAGCTAGGTTACATCCCTGAGCATCTAATCTCGTTCAACCTCGACCCCGCCATTGTAGACCATTACGATGCATTTGCCGCGAAGCTGGCCTCATTGCCCGCAGTCGTCTCAGCGACTCGCGGCGTACCGCCTGGAATAGGGTGGAGAAGCATGATGGTCGAGCTGGCAGATCCCGAATCGGGCGAGCGCTGGCCCATCGATTTCATTGAAGGCGATCATGCTTACCTGGAAACCCTGGGGATTACGTTGCTCCAGGGCCGTACGTTCGACCCAGATCGCGATGACGGGCATACGGTCTTACTCTCGCGGTCAACCGTGGAACGCCTCGGTCTACAAGAGAACCCCCTCGGACGTTACCTTCCCATCAAAGCGCTGAAGAACCTGAAGTAATCGGGGTATTCGAAGACATGAACAACGCAAGCCTGCGTCAAGCTACGCACACCATGGCCATAGGTCTTCGTACGCAGCACATACCATTGATGCTTGTCCGATTGCGTGCGGGCGCCATTTCGGAAGGTATCGAAGCATTGTCTTCAGTGTGGAATGACTTCGTATCGGCACGCCCTTTTAAGTATTCTCTAGTCGATGATCAAATAGCAGCTCAATACACATCAGACAAACGACTGGGGCGGCTGTTCACGCTCTTCTCGAGCATCGCGATCTTCATCGCATGCCTGGGATTATTTGGTCTGGCTTCTTTCTCAGCAGAGCAACGCACGAAGGAAATTGGAATCCGCAAAGTGCTTGGAGCTGGTGTGGCCCAGATCGCAGGCCTTTTTACCAAGGAATATACGCTTCTGGTCCTCTTTGCTGTTCTGGCATCGACACCGATAGCCTATCTAGCGATCCAATCTTGGTTGGATCAGTTCGCGTACCACATCCCCGTGCGACCGTGGCTGTTCCTGGGCACAATGGCGATCACACTGATCATCGCGCTTGCGAGCGTGATCTATCAAGCCATTCTAGCCGCCCTCGCTGATCCGGTGGAAAGCCTTCGGTATGAGTAGGCGCTTCCGCGCGCCGAAAACGCCGCTCCTCGGCCGCGGGAACTGCGGCCGGCCGGCGTGGTCGATTCCACCGGCGTGCCCCGCACATCGCCGAGCGGCGTCCGGTGCTGCGCATGAGGGAGCGCCGACGAGGAGCTCCTACCTGCACGTGACGAACCGGAAAACATACATGGATCACTTGGACAAGATCGCCCCGGCGCTCGAAGCGTTGGTCGACGCCGACGAGCTGGCCGGCGCTGCCACGCTCGTCTGGCGCGACGGGGAGGTCATCCAGCACGCCGCCGTCGGCTGGCGCGACATGGCGACCGCGCAGCTCGTGGAGCGCGACACGCTTTTCCGGATCGCGTCCATGACCAAACCGATTACCTCGGTAGCCGCCCTGATGCTGGTCGAGGAGGGGCGCATGGCGCTGGACGATCCGATCGTGCGCTGGGCGCCGGAGTTTGCGGACATGCGCGTCCTTCGATCGCCCGACGGCCTCCTGGACGACACGACGCCGGCGGAACGCCCGATCACCGTCGGCGACCTCCTCACGCACCGTGCGGGGTTCACGTACGCCGATTTTCACACCGGCCCGATCGCCCACGCCTATGCAGAAGCCCTGGGCGGCGATATCGACAGTCCTTGTTCGCCGGATGCGTGGATCGAGGCGCTCGCCCGCCTCCCGCTTATCGACCAGCCGGGAGCCGCGTTCCACTATGGCCGATCGACGGACCTGCTCGGCTTTCTCATCGCCCGCATCGAAGAGGCTCCCCTCGAGGACGTGCTCCGCGCGCGCCTCTTCGATCCCCTGGGCATGGCGGATACGGGGTTTACCGTACCCCCGTCGAAGCGCAGCCGACGGGCCGCATCGCACGGCTTCGACGAGGCGGGATCGTTGACGGTGCTGCCCGCACCGCCGGCCGGCGCCGCCGTCGACGAACGCCCCGGCGACATGACCTACGTTTCCGGCGGCCAGGGCCTGTGGTCCACGCTGGACGACTACCTCGCCTTTGCAACCCTGTTTGTCAACGGAGGCATGGCCAACGGCGTGCAGCTGCTCAAACCGGAGACCCTGCGGCAGATGACCACAAACTGGCTGACAGCGCCGCAACGCGCCGGTTCGGACATGCTGGGAATGCCGATATTTGCAACCGGTCACGGGTTCGGGCTCGGCGTGGCGGTCGTGGTCGAACCGGACCAGGCGCCCTCCACCCCGTGCGGCGGCGGACGTGGAGCGGTCGGATGGCCGGGCGCGTATGGCGGATGGTGGCGAGCGGATCCCACCGACCGTACCGTCATGATTTTTCTGACCCACAACATGGTGCGACTGGATCAGCTGGCGGAGGGCATCGGTTTCGGCGTGTACGGCGCCATCGATACGTTTCAACAGCTGGCGTCCACCCTTCCGTGAGGCAGGGCCATCGCATGCTCGTCGCGGCAGTGAGAAGCGTCTGGGAGTCTGGGTGCATGGGGCATTTTTTACCGCAAAACCCCACACACTCCCGTACTCCCGCACTCCCTGACCCCCATACTCCCGCACTCCCATACCAGGATATGCTCACGTTTGAAAAGAATGCGCTGGCCCTGTGCCGTACTGGCGTTATCCGGCACGCCGGCCTCTGATTTCGTATGTTAGGCGCGAACCACATCGCGACACCCCCGTGATCCCGCTCTTCCTCGATATCCTCGCCGGCTTCGTCATCCTCGGCTCCGTCTTGCCGCTCGTGCGCACGGGCGCGTGGTGGGTGCGCATCTTCGACTTCCCGCGCGGGCAGCTCGCCGTCCTGGGTCTGGCCGTCGCGCTGGGCTACTATCTCCTGATCGACCCGCTGGAAACCGGCGACCAGATCGTGCTCGCCGCCCTCGGCGTCAGCGTCGCGTTTCTGATCTACCGCATCCTCCCCTATACCCGGATCGCGCCGTACCAGACGCTCACCTGCACCAACCCGGACCCCGGCACGCGCATCCGTCTGCTCTGTTCGAACGTGCTCCAATCGAACCGCGAGGCCGAAAAGCTGCTGGCGCTGATCCACGCGAAGCAGCCGGACCTCGTCCTGGTCGTCGAGACCGACACCTGGTGGCGCGAGGCGCTCGGCGAGCTGGACGCCACCTATCCGCACCGGATCCTGCATCCGCTGGACAACACCTACGGGATGCTCTGCTTCTCGCGCCTGCCCATCGAGGACGAGGAGGTTCGTTTCCTCGTCGAGGACGACGTGCCCTCCATCTTCGCGACGGTGGTGCTGCCGGCCGGCGCGCGCATCCGGCTCGTCGGCATGCACCCGCGCCCGCCCCGGCCGGACATCCTGCAGGACTCCACCTACCGCGACGCCGAGCTGCTGATCGTCGCCCGCTATGCGGAGCATCAGGAGCTACCCGTGATCGTCCTCGGCGACTTCAACGACGTCGCATGGTCGCACACGACGCGCCTCTTCCAGCGCATCGGCGGCCTCCTCGACCCCCGGCGCGGCCGCGGTCTGTTCAGCACCTTCCACGCAGACTACCCGTTCTTCCGCTATCCCCTCGACCACGTCTTCCATTCGCCGCACTTCCAGCTCGAACACCTGGAGCGGCTCGGGCATGTCGGCTCCGACCACTTTCCGATCTTCACGGTCCTGAACCTGACGCACGATCCTGCCGGGGACGCCCCGGACGCCTCCGAGGAGGATGTCGTGGAGGCCAAGCGGCTCATCCGGGAGGCGTTTATCTAGTTGGGGGCGGGATGCGGGATGCAGGATGCGGGATGTGGGTTGCGGGATGTGGGTTGCGGGATGTGGGTTGCAGGATGCGGGATGCAGGATGCAGGATGTGAGATGCTGGATGATGCGGGATGCTGGAACGTCGGGCGGCTCGCCCGTTGAACGAAAGAACACCAGCCTTTCAACGCCATGCCCTACACCCCATCCCGCCGGCAATTCATCGCGCAGAGCCTCGCCGCCGCCGGCGCGCTGTGGCTGCCGTTTCCCGCCTTCGCTTTTCCGGCGCGCGACCTCCTCGACGCCGGCTTCCACCTGACGGCCCGGCCCTGGACGCCCCTTGGCGTGCGCCCGGAAGACGTGCTCGCGGCCGTCGAAGCCCTCTGCCGGTTCGCCGTCCGGCACCAGGATGAGCAGGGCGCCTTCATCGATCCGTTCATCCATCGCGAGCACCAGTATGCCACGCCGTACCTGGCGTTCGCCCTCGGCGCCCTGATCGATGCCGGCCGCGCCGACGACCTGCTCGACAACGGCATCCGGGCGATGGACCACGCGACGCGGGCGGTGGCCGGCGGAAACGCGGCCATCCCCGACCAGCACGGCGAGTTTTTCATCGCCCCGCTGACCCAGGCCCTGGCGCTTTACGAACGCCACGTGCCGGCGGAGACGCTCGGCCTCTGGCGCGAACGCCTCGGCGCCCCCATCGCATCCATCATCGAAAGCATCCAGGCCAAGACGAACAACTGGCGGACCTACGCCATGAAGGGCGAATGGGTGCGTTACCGCGCCGGCCTCGTCGACCGCGACGCCGCCGTCGCCTTCATCGAGGATGCCTGGACGCGCCGGACCCAGCGGGAGCGCATCGTGCCGGACGCCTTGAATCAGTATCAGGACTGGAACGGCCACCCGCAGTCGCACGCTGTCGAGGCCGTCGGGCGCGGCAACCTGCTGGCGCTGGTGCTGGCGGGCTACGACGGCCCTTCCGCCGGAGAGATGGACGCCGCGGTGCGCCGGGGGACCGCCGTAACGCTCCGCCTGCAGGCGCCCGACGGGCAGTGCCCCCCGAACGGCCGCACGGACGACCATGTGTTCAACGACGTCCTCTACCAGCTGATCTTCACCGCGATGGCGGCCGACACGCGGGATGCTCGGACCGCCGGCGCCTATCAGCGCGCCGCCGCGCTGGCCTTCCGCAGCATCGCCCGCTGGCGGCAGACCGACGGGGATCTCGCCGGATCCTACGCGATCACCAAGAATCATTTCGACCCGCGAGACCGCGTCGGGTACCAGCCGGCGAGCCAGTACAGCAATTACAGCGGGGCGGTGATGTACCATCTGGCGGAGGCGGCGCACGCGATGAAGGCGGTCGACGAGCAGCCCTGCCCGGCCGAGGTCGGCGGGTACGCCTTCGCCACCGACGAGCGGTTTGGCAGCGCCTCGATCAACGCCGGCGGGATGCAGGTCTTCGCCAACCTGCGCGGCGACACGGTCGCCAAATACGACACGTTCTGGACGCCGCTGGGCATCGTCCGCTTCGGGCGCGCCGGCTGGGACGGCCGGCTCGGCCCCGGCGACGGCGCCCGCGACGCCTTGCTCGACGAAGCCGTGACCTTCGGCCCCACCTGGAAGATGGGCGACCGCTGGATCCGGCTCGCCGCGGCGGCCGAACATGTCGAGGGCACCCTGTATACCGAAAGCGTGCACCCGCTGCTCGTCCGCTGCAGCCTGCTCTTCGCACCGGTGACCGGCGTCGGCGGCCCGAGCTTTTTCATCGACCTCATCGTCACGCCCGACGGCGTGCTGGCGACCGTCCGATCGCCCAACGACGCGACCTATGGCCTCACGCTGCCGCTGCTGGAGGACGACGGGCGGGAGCTGGCGGTGACCCTGGCAGACCGCCGCGCGAGCGTGGCGTGGCCGGCGGGCATCGAGAACGGCGATGAGCAGCACTTCCTGCTCGTCAACCCCGGCGACGTACAGCTGGAGGCGGAGGAATCGGTGCAGGGGACGTACGGATGGCTGCGCCCGGTGCGCGCCACCGCGGCCGAGGGGCCGGTGACGGTGTTCGTCTATCCAAGGAGTCCGGACGACCCGCCGGCGGACGCCGTGCAGGCGGGGTTTCGCCTCACCGACACCGGCTTCATGTCGCCGCTCGGCCGCGTCGAAGGCGAAGTGTACGTGGGCCGGTACGCCGCCGGCGGCTTCGGCGACCGCCTCGACCTGACGGGAGACGGAGCGCCCGACATCGTCTTCGCCGAACGGTGCGGTTTCGTTGTACAGCACACCGGTGGGGTCATGACGGCGGTCGAGGCGGACCGCGCCGTGTCGGCGCAGGTCGGGGACAGGCAGATCCAGCTTACTCCGTTCGAACCGCTTCGGCTGTGACGCCCTGCGCGCCTATTCGGAAGCTGGTGATGCCGGGTCAGGGACCGGCGCGATCTCGAAGGTGAGGCGGCGGACCGTTTCCGCCTCGCGCTCCTCGGACGGAGGCGCGTCGCGGAGGTCGACATCGAACACGCTGCGCAGGGTATTGCCGGCGAGATCCTCCAGAATCGTCTCCACCTCGAGCGTATACCGGCCGGCGCGCCAGGGCGTCTCCGGGGTGAACGCCCAGCCCCTCTCACGGTCCGTCAGCGCGATGTCGCCCCGCACCGCCCGCTCCGTCGCGTCGCGCACCCGGAGGAGGCGTTGCAGCAAGGCGTAATCGAGGGGTTCGGGGAAACGGATCGCGAGTGGATCGCGCGTGCCGGCGGCCGGCGGATCGAACTGCCAGGTGGCGACGTCGGGTTGCACGCGATCGGCGGCGACGACATGGAAGGTGCGCGTGTACCCCTCGCCCATCGGGCGCCCCACGGCATCGGGCCAGGCCGGGTCGACCACCAGCCGGTAGGATTTCCCGGCCTCCAGCGGCGGCCCGAGTTCCAGGTTGATGCCTACGTCCCGCTTGATGCGGCCGGGGTCGAAGAGGACGGTGAGGCGGCGCTGATCCGGATCCCACAACTCGGGATCGAGGACGACGAATGGCCCGTAGACCGGCTCGCCCGTGGCGAGATCGACCAGCGAAAGCCGTTCGTAGGCCTGGCCGGCCTGCATGGGGCGGGAGAACTGGATGTAGAACTTGAGCAGGTTCGCCGGCAGCGTATCCGCGCCGGGAAAGACGGAGATGACCCGCGCCGGCTCGCCCGGCTCGGCCCTGGGCATGACGAAGACCATCTCTTCCCGGTCGCTGCCGCGCTCGAGGCGCGCCAGGTAGGAGGTACCCGGCGCAAACGGGTAGCGGGGTTCGAACCGGACGGCGTAGCCCGTGATCCGGTACCGTCCGCGCACGGGGTGCACGTCCGCGTCGGCGGTGAGGGCGTCGTGGGCGTAGATCGAAAACAGCGCCTCCCATGCCTCCTGCGGCAAGGGATTCGCGCGCAGGAGTTCGAGTGTGCGCAGGGGGATGTCCTGCAACTCGACTACGATCTGGCCGCCGTCCTCGACGAGGTGCATCGTCGCCGAAAGCAACGCCGGCGACCCCAACAACGCAGGATCGCCGGCCGTTTTGTCTGTCGAAGAACCCGGTCTACACGCGGACGACAACCCGCACAGTACGACCAGCATCAGAGCGATGGAACGCGTCATCAGAACCAGGAAAACGGATCGGGCTCAGAACCAGTCGGTGCCGTACGAGCGGAGCGATAGCGAGCCGTCGGCTACCTCGCGCTGGAGCATCACGACGGCCTCGTCGCCCATCGTGTCCAGCTGCAGCACGCCCACCCGGGGCAGCGCGGTGTACGCCACGCCGGCGGTGATCGCATCGCCCTGGAGCGGCTCCGTGAGGCTCGCCGCGCCCACCAGGTCGCTGGCTTTGATCTTCATGACGGTGCGGTTGGTATTCGCAAGCAGGAGGTAATCCTGGCCGTCGCGGGTGTACGATACGATGTCGAGCGGCGTATTGCCATAGCCGAGTTCCGCCACCGTCGTCCCCTTCACATGCGCGCCGTCCTGAAGGCCGCTCACCTGGAACGCCACGAGCGGCGTGCAGGTGTAGGCCGCGAGGATATGGGCCTGGCCGCCGAGATCGTACGGCATGAAGGTGCGGACAGGGGCGTGCGTTTCATACTGCCCGTGAGCGACATGGAAGATCTCGAGGCTGCTGGACGTCATCGACGCCTTGAACGGGAAGTCGAGCTGGCGCAGGCTGGATGCGAACTCCTCGTTCGAGAGACCCGCGACATAGACCTTGCCGTCGCGGTACGCCAGGTCGGTGATCGCATTCGTGCGCAGGCTGCGGCCCCGGTTGTCGGTGGCGTCAGCCGCCGGCGCATTCGCGAGCGCGGCCTTCGAGAATCGGATGGCCTTCAGATCGATTTCCGACAGGGCGCCGTCTTTACCGACCTTGAGCAGCACCGGCTGCGCCTCGGGCCCCTGGCCCCGGCTGACCGACAGGTAGACGTTGTGCGTGGCCGGATGCACCGCCATGTCGTGCACCGTCACGGCGGACGGCTCAACGCCCAGCAGGCCGGCGATCTTCGCGTCGATCTTGCCGACGTTGATCTGGGCATCGCCCGGCGCGTCCGTATCCATCACGTCGAGCGCGACCACGGAGGCGGATTTCGAATCGCCGACGATCAGGATGTTTTCGGGACCGAACGTCAGCGCCCCGATCGATTGGATCGCGGGATCGCCGAGCGTCAGCGTCGATACCACGGACCGTTCGGGCATCGCCCATGCGACGACCAGCGCCAGCGTGATGGCGCCGGCCCAGCCGAGTCCTCGAGTATGCTTTGTCATCATCGTGTTCGTTCTAGGGTGATTGCAGCGGAGATGCACGCACAACGGAAGCGCTTTTAGTCCGCGCCGTGGCGCGACGCGCGGCCTGGCTGGCGGGTTGGGGAAAAGCGGATTCGTGCCGGAAGCGGGCCTCTTTCAGGCGCGACTTACCTTGTAGTAGATAGTTAGACAACGAAAAAGTTGCCTCAGGCGTCACTTTCTTCGGATCTTGGCGGCGCCCGCATCCCCGGCGCCATGCCATCAAACCGCTTCATGTCCGCATCGACGCACATCGCCCCTCATGCCCTGCGCGTGAGCAGGTTCCTGCTCTTCGCCACCCTGCTCCAGCTGCCGGCCTGTGGCCCTGACCGTTCGGTCGACGGCGAAACGCCGATCGCGGTCGACGAGCGGCTGGTCCTCACGCTCGTCGCCTCCGACCCGGATCTCGTCACCCCGATCGGGCTGGCGATCGACGGGGAAGACCGCCTCTACGTCCTCGAATCGCATACCCACACGCAGCCGGCCGACTATGCCGGCCCCACGAGCGACCGGATCAAGCGGTTTGTGGAAGGCGACGAGGCCGAGCCGGCCCTCTTCGCCGACGGCTTCCAGGACGGTATGAACCTCGGGTTCTCCCCCGACGGCGACCTGTTCGTGGTCACCAGCAAGGCCGTCATCCGGCTCTACGATCGCGACCGCGACGGGAAGAGCGAGGCCCGCGACACGGTGCTCGCCCTCGTCGAGCCCGAAAGCGTGTACGACCACGCCGCGCTGCTGGGCATCGCCTTTTCGCACGACGGGTGGATGTACGTTTCCCGCGGCAACGTGGGCGGACAACCCTGGACGCTGCGCGGGTCGGATGGCCGTACGCTGAGCGGCTACGGAGACGGCGGCGACATCGTCCGCAGCCGGCCCGACGGCGCCGGGCTCTCCGAGGTGGCGACGGGGTTCTGGAATCCGTTCGACCTGACGTTCGACACCTTCGGCCGGCTCCTCGCGATCGACAACGACCCCGACAGCCGGGGCCCCAACCGCCTGGTACACGTCGTGGCCGGCGGCGACTACGGCTACCAGTCGCTCTATGGCGGCAGCGGCATCCATCCGTATCTCGCATGGAACGGCGAACTCCCCGGCACCCTGCCGTTTATCGCCAGCCTCGGAGAGGCCCCGTCCGGTCTGCTTAACGCCGATCTCGCGGCGCTGCCGGCGGATTATGCCGGCAACGCGCTGGCGACCATCTGGGAAGAAAGCCGGATCGTGCGCATCCGGATGACCCCCCGCGGGATGTCGCTGCAGGGCGAGAGCGAGACGATCCTGCAAGGCGGACCGGACTTTCGCCCGGTGGCCCTCGCCACCGACAGCAAGGGGCGCATCTATGTCACGGACTGGGTGATGCGCCAGTACCCGAACCACGGCCGAGGCCGGCTCTGGCGGATCGACACAAAACCGAACGTCGAGCGGCTGGCGCCGCGTTCGCCGCGCGAGGAGCCCGAGAACGACACCAACAACGGCTGGCTGGACGTCCTGCGGGCCACCCGCAACCCGGACGACCTCGAGGCCCTCAAGGACGCCCTCGCCTCGGACGATCCGTTTCAACAGCAGGCGGCCCAGTCGGCGCTCGCGCAGCCGGCGTTTCGGGACGCGCTCCACGCCCTGACAAACGACAGCGATCCGAGGCTACGGGTCGGCGCGATCGTGGCCATGCGCCGCGCCGGCCTGTCGGATCCCGGCATCGCCCGGCGGTTGCTGACCGATGGGGACGCCCGCGTCCGCCGCGCCGCACTCGCATGGGTGGGACGCGCCGGGATGACGGAGGTGCTGCCCGATGTCGAACGCGGCCTCCGGTCGGAGCAGCATCCCGAACTGTTCGAGACGTATCTGGCGACGGTCCGCCATCTCCAGCCGGACTTCCTCACCGCCTACCGCGCGAAGGCCGCACCGACGGCCAAGCAGCTCAAGCGCGTGCTGCCGGCCGGCTACCTTGCCGCGCTCGTCGGCGATCCCGCGCTGCCGGAAGCGACGCGCGCCATCGCGTTGCGGTATCTGGAGCACCCGGCCGACCACGTCGATGTGCTGATCTCCCTGACCAAGACCGGCGGCCCGGATCTCGCGCTGGAAGCCGTCCGCACCCTCGGCGACGTGCCTGACGCGGGCGTCGCGAGGGCGCTGCGCGACCTGGCCGGCGACGATAGCGCCGCGGAGGCGCTGCGCGCCGAAGCGATGAGCGCCCTGGCCCGCCAGCCCGGCGACGCGACGGTCGATGCGATGCAGGCGCTGGTCGACGGCCCGCCGGCGGTGCAGCGCGAAAGCCTGCGCCTCCTGCGCGGCCGGCCCCTGGCCGACACCGTCCGTCAGGTCCTTGCATCCGTCGACCTGCTCCTCGCGGAGCATCATCCGATCCGCGAGGCGCTGCATGCGCAGATCGCGATGGCGCTGGGCGCCCCGTCCGATCGCCCCGACACGGAGGCCGCCTGGCAGGCCGCGGTCGCCACGGGAGGCGACGCGGACAGTGGCCGGCGCGTCTTCTTTTCGCCGCTCGCGCAGTGCAGCCTCTGCCATCGCTACGAGGGCCGCGGCGGCGTCATCGGTCCGGATCTGACGAATGTGGGGCGCTCGAAAACCCGCGAGCAGATCGTCAACGCCATCCTCCGTCCGTCAGACGAGATTTCGCCCGAGTACCAGGGCTGGTATGTCACGACGACGGACGGGCGGACGCACTACGGCCGACAGATCGACATCGGGGAATCGTCCATCGAACTCATGCTGCCGGACGGCACCTTCGAGACCTACCGCGACGTGGCTTCCTACGGCATCGCCGAGGCCTCGCTCATGCCCGAAGACCTCGAAGCCAACCTGACCGTCGACGACCTGCGGGACCTGATGGCGTTCCTCACCCGCTGAATCCTTATTGAGCCTCTCCCTGCCATGCCCAATCGCCGCGACTTCCTGAAAACCGGCTTCGCCGCCACCCTGACCGGCGCCACGGCGCCGCTCGACGACATCGACGCCCGAAACGGGGTGGCGCTGGCCATCGCCACCATCTGCCTGGATGGGTTCGGGGATGAGGACTTCGCGCCGGCCTTCCGCCTCGTGCCGCAGATCGGTGTGCGCAACGTCGAATTCAACGTCTGGTATCCCCGCAACCTGACCCCGACCGGGATCGACCGCATCCGCGAGCGCTGCTATACAAACGGACTCAAGCCGATCTGCCTGCAGGGTACGGCCTTCGGCGGCAACGGGGTGCGCGACGTGACGCACAAGCTCTGGCTGATGGAGCAGGCGCGCGCCCTCGGGTGCCGGCGCGTCAAATTCACGGGCGAGCGACGACCCGACGACAACACGAAAGCGCTCGATCAGGTGATCGCCACGCTGAAGGAACTGGCGCCGGCGGCGGAGGACCTCGACGTGCTCGTTCTGGTCGAGAATCACGCCAACAACGTCCTCGAAAACATCGACGACTACGCCCGCATCTTCGACGCCGTCCCCTCGCGCCACGTGGGCATGTGCCAGGATACCGGGCACTTCGACGGGGCGCGTGTAAACAATTTCGAGGTCGTCGAGCGCTTCCATGAGCGCATCCTCCACATCGACCTCAAGGACACGATCGCGTTCGGGACCTACAAGACGGTCAACTACGGCACCGGGGCGACGGACGTCTCCGGCATCGTCCGCGCCAACCTGGCGCACGGCTATTCCGGCTACCTCCTCATCGAGCAGGCTCCGCCCTTGAATCCTGAGACGCTCGTGGCGGACATGGTGCGGGCCCGGGAGCTGTTCTCCAGGTTCGAGCGCTGATCATTTCATCCTAAGCGCATGCCGCGTTCATGCACCCGCGTCTGACCCCCGGTCTCAGCGCGCATACACCCGAACTTCCTGCATCGTCCACGCCGGCCGGGGCTCGGCGAGCGTCGCCGTCTGGGTGATGCGGATGAAGCGGGCCTGCACGGGTTCGAAGACGATCGATCCACCCCATCCATCCGCACTTCCGGCCGCGACGGGCTCGCTCCAGGTCGTGCCGTCCATCGAGACGCGCACCTCGTAGCCGCGCGGCGACGTGAACTGCGGCGGCGGCGCGTCCGGCGGCCGGCCGAAACGCTGCATGTTGGCCGTGTACTGGATCTCCGCCACCGGCGCCGGCTCGGGCAGTTCGATCTGGAACCACATGCCCGGCTCCTGGGGCGCCTGGGTCGACCACCCCGCGAAGTTGAACGCGCCGGATCCGCCGGCGGCGTTGTGGCTGGCGGTGGCTTTCAGCGCTCGGGGTTCGATGAGCCGCGGCAGCGACGCCATCAGTTCGTCGTGCTTCCAGGGCGCGGTGCGGCCGGCGTTGGCTGCCCGCACGCGGGCGACGTCCTCGGGCGTGACCCAGCCGCCTTCGTTCGAGAAACTGTTGCCGACATACGACGCAACCGAGGCGATCCACGTGTCATCGTTTTCGCCCATCGCCACCATCAGGTCGCCGGGATACGATTTACCCTCGATGGGGCCGGTCTGTCCGTACAGCAGCGTCTTGATCACGTAGTCGCGGTGGCCCGACAGCCGGGGCGACGCGGCGAGGGCCGGCGCGAGCGTCTGCCCGCTGCCGCCGAACGGCGTGCCGCGCCCCGTCTCGCCGTGGCACTGGGCGCACAGCTCGCCATAGATTTCCACGCCCTTCGTGAGCAGCTCCTTTTGCGCGTCCGTCAGCCGGAATGTACTGCCCGTGAACCCGGGCCAGGGCGATTCCGGTTTTTCCAGGATCTTCGCGGCCACGAACTGCACGCCCTCGGCCGGCGACGAAGCCATCGCCTGTTTGACGGCGGCCTCGGTTTCGGGGGCGCCGAGCACGTCCATCGTCAGCATCGCCTGGATGGCGACGTCGGGGTTTTTGTCCAGCGAGAGCCGGCGAAAGTCGGCCCCGAGCGCCGTGGCGCCGGCCTTGTACAGCGTTTCGCTCGCGCGGAGCGCCTGGATGCGCATGCCGGGTTCGGCGTCCTGCATGAGTTCGCGGGCCAGGCTCTTGTCGAGCGCGCCGAGTCCTTCGAGCGTCCACAGCGCGTGATACCGGGCGAGCAGGTTTTCCTTTTGCCGGGCCAGGTCGACGAGCGCCGGCACGACCGACCGGTCCTGCTGCAACACGAGCAGCTGCTGCGCGGTGTCGCGCCACCAGCCGTTGGGGTGCGCGAGGTGGCGGACGAGCTGCGCCGGCGTTTCGTCCAGCATCCTTGGCCGCTCCGTATCGCGGGGCATCCCGTCATACGTCACCCGCCAGATGCGTCCGTGGCCGATGTTCTTGTCCAGGCTGTACTGCTCGATCTTGGCACGGAGGAAGCTGCCCTTGCGGGTCCAGTTGCCCTCCTGGATGATGCCGCGGTACATGTCCGTGATGTAGAGCGTGCCGTCGGGGGCCGTGGCGAGGTCGACCGGACGGAAGAGGGGATCGGTGGAGCGGATGAACTCCGACGAATCCGCCTGATAGACGTTGTGGAGCCGGGTGAGCCCTTCGGTGACGACGGGCTCGACGCGGCGGACGATGCGGGCGACGGGTTCGCCGTAGAAATAATGACCCACGAGGTCCGCCGGCAGGCGGTGACCGCGGAAGATGTCGTTGCCGGCCGAGCCGGTCACCTCGTTGAGCGTGCCGTTCGGGCGGGAGGCCCCGGGACCCGGCTGGAAGTCGCCCACGCCGGCGAGACCGTACGGCACCTTGAACCCATCCGCGTAGGGCTGGTCGACGTCGTAGTTGCCGTAATGGATCGGAAACTGGAAGTACGACGGCAACCCGCTCGCCCCGCCCTGAAACCAGATCTTGCCCTCGTTATCCTGGGTCACGCCCCACTGCGCCCGGTTCGAGCCGGTCGGTTCGCGCAGGATCCCGTCGGGCGTCCAGCGGATGCGGAAGGCGTTGTACGTGCTGTACATCCAGTTATCCATCCCCCAGTAGAGGAAGGCCTGCTGGTGCTCGACGTTGCCCGACCGCCCGTAGTGGGTCGTGAACAGCTCTTTTTTATCCGCCCGCCCGTCGCCGTCGGTGTCCGTGAAACGGTAGACCTCGTCCTCGTTCGACTCCATGGTGAGGATGCTGTTGGCGCCGAACGGCATCACGAAGCGGGGGAAGACGAGGCCGTCGACAAAAACGTGGTGCGTCTCGTAGACGCCGTCGTTGTCGACATCCTCGTGCATCGAGATTTGTCCGACCGGATCCAGCTCGCCCGTCGCGTCCGCGTCCTGCATGTAGCCGCGGAGTTCGAGGACGAAGAGGCGGCCGTTGCCGTCGAACGCGATGGCCGCCGGCTCCTTGATCGCCGGCTCGGTGAGCACCGGCTCGAGCCGGTAGCCCGGCGGAAGCCTGAAGCGCCGCAGCTCCTGGTCGACCGAGGCCTGGACGATGGCCGGGCCCGCCGTAACGGTGTCTTCCGGGGGAATGGCGAGCCCCGCCACGCCGCCCACGATGCGGGGGCCGGCTTCCGATGCCGCCATCGGCGCGGCTTCCGGCATCGCGCGCGGGGTTGATGAGCAGGCGGCGGCCACCAGGCTGAGCGTGGCGGCGAAGAGGATCTGGCGACGAAACATCATGAATCAACGGAACCATCAGTGATCAACGGCATGGAAACGATCGGCAATATCATTTTGCCCTACATGCAAGCGGGAAGCGGTTCCGAATGCCGAGCCGCGCGTGCGGACGTCGGCTTCGCTCGAACCCGGAATTTTTTTTGTCTTGCAGGCACCAATAGCGTGCTGCTAGGTATACAAGGTTTTGTGGGGAATCTCCCCACGAGTCCTCCACCCCGTTTCCGATAGATCGCCCATTTGCACGCGCCGTGTCGAGCGGAGCACGCTTTTACATACTTTCGCTGGCATTGAACACGAAACGGACCCACGAGCTAGGCCGCACACCGCAGCAGGGGACGCCCGCGTCATTTACGATCGGTTACGTGCTACCGTCGCGGTTTCAGCAAATGGGATGGGATGCGATGGGCGGACCGGGGATCCCAGCGTACGGTTCGGGGATCACATGCTGGCCATGCCTCGCGTGATGCAGTGGGGAATCGCAGATGATGGCAGGATGCGGTCGATGGACAGTGAGTGGGGCGGAGTGGCAGGATGCGGGTATGCAGGATGCGGGATGGGCGATTCGGGATGCTTGATATCATGGCCAGATCGATACGACATTGCGGAACATCGAGCATCACGTATCCCGAATCCCGTATCGCCCCCCATCCCGCCCCACCAGATGACCAGCCAAGAGCAAATCGAACGGGCGCTCCAGCGGGCGCTTGACGCCCATCTTGGGCAGCGCGATCGCGCCGGCGCGCCGTACATCCTCCACCCGCTCCACCTCATGTTCCAGTGCCTCGACGACCCCGACGCCATGGTGGTCGCCCTGCTGCACGACACGGTGGAAGACTCGCCGCTCACCCTCGACGATCTCCGGGTCGACGGCTTTCCGTCGCACATCGTCGAGGCCGTCGACGCGATGACGCGGCGGCCGCACGAATCCTACGAGGCGTTCGTGGCGCGCGCCGGCGGCGATCCCCTCGCGCGGCGCGTCAAGCAGGTGGACATCGAACACAACCTGGATCTGCGCCGGCTGGACGAGCTGGGCCCGAAGGATATCGAGCGGTTGCAGCGGTACCACAGCGCGCTGCGCGCGCTGCATGCAAAATGAAAAAGGTGCATTAAAAAATGAAATGCAAAACGGGCCGGCAACTCCTCCTTGTCGACCCGTTTTGCATGTTGCCTTTTTCAATTTGCATTTACAACGAAAACCCTTCCCGGTACTGCCGGTGCAGGAAAGCGTTGGCTTCGGGATTGTTGGTGATCTCGCCTTTCTTGCTGTCCCACCGGATCTTGACGCCCTGGCCGGCGCGGAGCGCCACCACGCCGAGCAGCATGGTTTCCGTGAGCGGGCCGGCGTAGTCGAACGGCGAAACGGTCTTGCCGATGCCCTTGCAGGCGTTGGCCCAGTTCATCTCGTGCGTGGTCTCGACGCGCTCGTACGTCTTCGGCGTATCCTTGTACTGTTCCCAGAGGCGATCCGGGTAGATGCGGGCTTCGGCGCCCCAGTCCTTGTGGAGGAGCACCCCCTTGTCGCCCACATAGATAACGCCGCCATCGCGCGGCAGCGGCACCTCGTCGGGCAGCGCCTCGGGGCGGGGCGCCATGATGCCGCCGTCGTACCAGTGCATTTTGAGCGCCGGCTTGAGGCCGCTCGCGGGGAAGTCGTAGTGCACGGTCATCGACAGCGGGAACGACGCGATGTCCCGCTGCGGCCCGCCCCAGGGGCTGAGGTTGTCGGCGCCCCACGGCGTGGAGGTGGCCTCGATCCCCGTGGGCGCTTCGAGCCCGAGGGCCCAGAACGGGTGATCCATCAGGTGCGCGCCCATGTCGCCCAGGGCGCCGGTGCCGTAGTCGAGCCAGCCGCGCCACGTGAAGGGCTGGTAGATCGGGTGGTAATCCACGTAGGGCGCCGGCCCGATGAAGAGGTCCCAGTTGAGGCTTTTCGGGATCCGGGGCGCCTTGCGGCCGCGGAAGCCGTAGGCGATACGCTGCTGGGTTTCGTCCATCCCCCAGCCGGTGTGCTTGTCCATTTTCATCCGCTTGGGGCGGGGCACGCCCTGCGGCCACACGGGACGGTTCGTCCAGATATACACCTCGCGGACGGGCCCGATCGCGCCGGCCTGGATGTATTCGTTCACCCGCCGGGCGGACTCGGTGGAGTGCCCCTGGTTGCCCATCTGCGTCACGACGCCGGTATCCTTCGCGAGCTGCCGGAGGACGCGGGCCTCGTGGACCGACCAGGTGAGCGGTTTCTGGACGTACACGTGTTTGCCCATCCGCATCGCCGTGGCGGCCACGGTGGCGTGGGTGTGGTCGGGCGTCGCCACCACGACGGCGTCGATGTCTTTCTGTTTGTCGAGCATCTCGCGGAAATCCGCATAGCGCTTCGCCCGGTCGAAGGCCTGGGCGAGCGCCTCGCGCCCTTCGCGCGGCTTGCCGTCGGCGTAGACCGCGTTGTGGACAAAGTCGAAATCCACGTCGCAGATCGCGACGATGTTTTCGCTCGTCAGCGCGTTCATGTTGCTCGCGCCCATGCCCCCGACGCCGACGCCGGCCACGTTGAGCGTGTCGCTGGGCGCCTTGAAGCCCTTCCCGAGCACATGGCGCGGCAGGATCGTGGCGGCGAAGCCGGCTGCGGCCGTGGTTTTGACGAAGTCGCGACGGGTAACGGGTTTGGTGCTCATGGGACAATCCGCTCAACGTGAATAGGGTAGGATACGCCGGAGAAGCGCTTCCCGGAATATACATGCTGGCCATTCACCTGTCGAGCCCATTCGTGGCGCGGCCGGCTGGAACGTCCCGGCGCAACGGGGGTCCCAGAGCCGGCGTTTTGCTCCGCCGCCTGATCGTCATCCAGAACTTTCGCCCGTCCGCATGAAGATCGCGCTCGCCCAGATCAACCCGACCGTTGGCGACCTCACGGGAAACAGCCGGCTCATCGTCGACTACGCCCAGCGCGCGCACGAGCGCGGGGCGGAGCTGGTCGTCTTCCCGGAGCTGAGCGTCTGCGGGTACCCGCCGCAGGACCTGCTGGACCGCCCCTTTTTCATCGCTTCCGTCGAGCGCGCCGTGCAGTGGATCGCGCAGCGCGTGCCGGCCGGCCTCGGCGTCATCCTCGGCGCACCGGTCCGCAATCCGTCGACCAGAGGAAAACGCCTCTTCAACGCCGCCCTCCTCCTGGACGGCGGGCAGGTCGTCGCGACGGCGCGCAAGGCGCTGCTGCCCACGTACGACGTGTTCGACGAAAACCGCTACTTCGAGCCGGCGCGCTCGTGTGCGCCGGTCGCGTGGCGGGGCCTCCGCCTCGCGCTGCACGTCTGCGAGGACATGTGGAATAACGAGGAGCAGGCGCCCTACTCCCTCTACGAGGCCAACCCGATCGACGAGCTGGCCGCCGCCGGCGCCGACCTGTTTATCAACATCAGCGCGTCGCCGTTCTACCCGGGCAAACACGACGTCCGCAACCGGCTCATCGAGGAGAACTGCCGCGAGCACGGCATCCCCTTCGTGTACGTCAACCAGGTGGGCGCCAACACCGAGATCGTGTTCGATGGCGACAGCCGCGTGCACGATGCCCAGGGCCGGCCGCTCCACGTCTGCGCCTCCTTCACCGAGGACCTGTATATCTGGGACATGGAGGCCGGCACGCCGGCCGCGCCGGCGGTGCACGACCGCATCGCCGACCTGCACGACGCGCTGGTGCTGGGGATCCGGGATTACGCCGGCAAGACGGGCGCCTTCTCGAAGGCCTTGCTCGGCCTGTCCGGCGGCATCGACTCCGCCGTCACCTGCGCGCTCGCCGTGGCCGCGCTGGGGCCCGACCGCGTCGTCGGCATCACCATGCCGTCGCGGTATTCGTCGACGGGCTCCGTGGACGACTCGGTCGCGCTTGCCGAACACCTGGGCATCGCGTGCCACCGCATCCCGATCGCGCCGGCCGTCGAGGCGTTCGAGGGGATGCTGGCCGACCTGTTCGCCGGCACCGAGCCCGGCATCGCCGAGGAAAACATCCAGGCGCGAACGCGCGGGCTGACCCTGATGGCCGTCTCCAACAAGTTCAACCACCTGCTCCTGACGACCGGCAACAAGAGCGAGATGTCGGTCGGCTATGCGACGCTGTACGGCGACATGAACGGCGGCCTCGCCGTGCTCGCGGACGTGTTCAAGATGGATGTGTACGCCCTGGCGGAATACATCAACGCGCGCGCCGGCCGCGACGTCATCCCGCGCAATACGATCACCAAGCCCCCTTCCGCCGAGCTGCGACCCGACCAGAAGGACGCCGACTCGCTGCCGCCCTATCCCGTGCTCGACGATGTGCTGCGCCGCTACATCGAGGAAATTCAGGACCTGGACACCATCGTCGACGAGACCGGGCTGGACCGTGAGTTCGTCCACCGTATCTTGCGGATGGTCGACCGGAACGAATACAAACGCCGGCAGGCCGCTCCCGGCCTCCGCGTGAGCAAAAAGGCCTTCGGCGTCGGACGCCGGCTGCCGATCGTGATGCGGTGGAACTGGGATACGCGATTTGAGCATGGATGAGCGACGATCGACGCGATCTCCATCCATCCCCATCAACCTTCGACTCGCGGCATGATCGCCTACGTCTCCGGCACCCTGGTAGATAAGAAGCCCACCGAGGCCCTCATCGATGTCAACGGCATCGGGTACAGCGTGCTGATTCCCACCTCGACCTACGAGGCGCTGCCGGAAACCGGCAAGCCGGCGCGGCTCGTCACGCATTACCACGTCCGCGAGGATGCGCACCTGTTGTTCGGCTTCGCCACGCCGGCCGAACGTACCCTGTTCGAGGCCATGCTGTCGGTCTCCGGCATCGGCCCCCGGCTCGCGCTGGCGGCGCTGTCGGCGATGCGGCCGGCGGAGCTGCGCGACTACATCGTCGAAGGCCAGGTGGGGATGATCACCAAAATTCCCGGCGTCGGCAAAAAGACGGCAGAGCGCATGGTGGTCGAACTCAAGGACCGCCTCGTCAAACTCGACCTCCCCGGCGGCGGCGCCCTCACCGACGCCAACGACACCCGCGCCGAAGCCCGTTCCGACGCCCTCGCCGCCCTCGAAGCCCTCGGGCTCAGCCGCGCCAACGCCGAGCGCAGCCTCCGCCTCGTCCTCCGCAACAACCCCGGCATCCAGTCCGCCCAGGACCTCATCCGGCTGGCGCTACGGGAGCAGTGAAGTAGTCACTGGTCATTGCTCGCTGCGCGAGCGGTCGGGTGCTCGCTACGCGAGCGGTCGGGTGCTCGCTGCGCGAGCGGTCACTGGTCATTGCTCGCTGCGCGAGCGGTCATTGGTGACTGGATTCTGGTGACCGCCATCCAATGACCGCGCCCGAAGGGCGCGCATGACACGGCCTCCGGCCGTTCATGACCAGTGACCGCGTGCGAAGCACGCACATGACCGCGCCCAAACGGCCTCCGGCCGTTCATGACCAGTGACCGCGTGCAAAGCACGCACATGACCGCGTGCGAAGCACGCACATGACCGCGTGCGAAGCACGCACACGACCGCACCCAAAGGTCCCCTGCAGCTAAAGATCGTTACGTCGCGGCCAACCCATCCATCCTCGCGGCCAGCTTGACGTCGAGCTCGCTAAGACCGCCTACGTCGTGGGTGGTGAGGTCGACGATGACTTTGTTATAGACGTTGAACCACTCGGGATGGTGGTTCATCTGTTCGGCGACGAGGGCGGCGGAGGTCATGAAGCCGAAGGCGGCGACGAAGTCGGCGAACCGGTATTCGCGGTGGAGTTTGCCGTCGACGAGACGCCAGCCGTCGAGGGTCTCGAGGTGCGCGGCGATCTCGTCGCTGGATAGTTTGCGTGGGTGCTGCATGGGAAGGAAGGACAATCGGGGTGGATGAGGGGAGCGGCCGGCTTATAGGCCCGGTGGCTTGACGACGCCACCGGTATACGGCTGCATATCGAACAGGTCGCCCTGTCCGCGGACGCGGGGATCGGCGGTGCGTTGCAATTCGCCCATCAGCTGATCCCACAGATCACGGCGTACGCCGGATCGGCCGCTACGTTGTGCAGCTGATCCGGATCCTTCCGGAGGTCATACAGCTCCTCGGCCGGCCGGCGCGCAAACGCCAGCTCGAACAGGCGCTCGTGAAGGGGACTGTCGTAGCGGTGCTCGACCATGTAGTGTTTGGTCGGGCCGGCGTCGGTGTCGGCATACCAGGCCGGGTAGATGAAGGCGCGCTCGTAGTTTGGCGTGCCGGAGGGGTAGCGCTCCGGCGCGAAGTTGCGGATGTAGAGATAGTCTGCCGTGCGAACCGCCCGCATCGGGTAGCCGCCGCCGTCGGGCGACTCTTGCGACGGCACGTGGCGTTCCTTGCCGAAAAAGACGCGCTCGCGAGCCGGCGCCGCGGTCGTCAGGGCCGGCAGGAGGCTCGTGCCGGTCATGACCTCCGGCACGGCGAGGCCGGCGGCTTCCAGAAACGTCGGCGCCAGATCCGTCAGGCTGACGAAGCCGTGCACCACGCGGCCGGCGGGGACGGCCTCCGCCCAGCGGATCGCCAGCGGGACGCGCACACCCGGATCGTAGACGTGGCTTTTCGCGCGGGGAAACGGCATGCCGTTGTCGCCCGTCACCACGACGATCGTTCGTTCCAGCTCGCCCATCGCTTCCAGCCGCGCCAGCATGTCGCCCAGCTCGCGGTCGAGCCGCTGCACCTCGAAGAAATAATCTGCCACATCGCCGCGTACTTCCGGAATGTCCGGAAACGCGGCCGGCAACCGGATGGCGTCGAGCGGAATGCCGGCCTCGGCGCCGGCCCCCTCGTCGTACGGCCGGTGCGGATCGGTCGTCCCGAACCAGAAACAGAAGGGGCGTCCTTCCGCGCGAGCGGCCAGAAAGGCGTCGAACGACGCGTACGAGGCGCCGGCGGGATTGGCCGTCCGTTCGCCGAGTTCGCCGGGAGCCCACCCCTTGCGCGTGTAGCCAACCTGATAGCCGGCCTGCTCGAGCAACGCCGTATAGGTAGGCTGTTCGGCGGGGAGGGGGCCGTACAGGTTCGCGCCGGGGCCGAGACGCCAGAAATGCTGTCCGGTCAGGATCGACGCCCGGGAGGGCGTGCAAGACGGCGAGGACACATAGGCCTGTTCGAACAGAACGCCTTCCCGCGCGACCCGGTCGAAGTGGGGCGTGCGGATCACCGGATCCCCGTACGCGCCGGCATGGGGCCAGCTCCAGTCATCCGCCAGGACGAACAGGATGTTGGGCCGGTCGGCGGGCAACGATGCCGTGCCGGCGCCGGAAAACAGACACAGCGCCGCGAGCAGCACCGGAGGGAGCAGTCTCTTCATGGACAGGTCGACGATGGATGGCAGCCTTCACGCCGGCGTCTGCGTCGCCGGATGTTTGTAGGTGGCGGCCAGGGCGAGCAGGCCCGCCAGGGCGAGGGCGCCCGGAGCGAGCGCGGGGCTCGCCCCTTTGAGGGCCTCCATCCAGACATCCGACAGGGTGGCATTCGGGCGAATCTCCAGCTCGAACGCCAGATTATGCTCGTAGTGTTCGTACAGCCCGAAGACGCCGGCGGCGATCAATATAACCACGCCGAACCGGATGACGCGAATGACGGCGCGGGTGGGTCGCCAGTAACCCAGCGCGAACAGCGGCGTGGCCGCCAGCGACAGGGCGATCGGTATCCATTGCACGAGGCCCTCCGTGTGCCCGATCAGGACGAGCTCGGCCACGACCCCGAGGCACACTGCGGCGGCCAGCGCGAACTGAAACCGCCGCAGGTGCGCTTCGACAGAGAGGGACATCAGTTTTCCAGATACGATTTGGCGACGTCTACCGCATCCGCCGGCACGTGGCCGGCCAGCGCCTTCAGAAAGGCCTCGTTCGAACCGTAAGGACGGCCGTCGATGAGCGTCTTCGCGAGGGTCTCATCGACGCCGGGAATCTGCTGCAACGTCGCCGCATCGCTGGCGTCCGCCTTGATGGGGACAAAGACGAATTGCTCGAACGCCGCCACCTGGTCGGCATCGACGTACTTGCCGATCTCCTTCCGGAACTGCAGAATGCTGATGTACGGCCGGTATTCGTCGAACTCCCGCGCCATGCGCCGGCCGACGTTCGGCACCGCCATGAAGGCGTCCATCGGGGTCGTGTTGAGGTTGAGCCGCGCGTCGCCCGGTTTCATCTGAGGGACGGCCGGCGCATCCTGGGCATACAGCGAAGGAGCGGTTGCGAGCGCGAAGGCAACGAGCGCGATCGACGCCAGGGCGCGCCGCGATATGGTCGGAAAAGTCATACGTTCTCATGGAGTGTGTGATGGGGAAACGGGCGCCGCTCCGGGGAGAGGCACACTCCGTAGACGAACGAACGGGGGGATGGATTCCACCCCCGGGTCAGGCGGCGACGCCCGTCGCGGCGTCGAACGCCCGCGCGAGCAGCCGATCGAGGGCGGCCGGGGAAAAGGGCTGGCTGAGGATATGATCGATGCCGGCGGCGGCAAAAAACGCGGCGTCGGACCCATCGGTGCATAGACCGATGAAGGTCGCGGCCGGATTCGCCGCCCAGGCCTCCCGCAGCGAACCAAAGGCGTCGTTCCGGGCGACGAGCGCGTCGATGCAGCCGATCAGCGCCATCCCGTCGGCGGCCGCGCAGGCCTCGGCGAGGTCCTCGAAGCCCTCCGCGATCACGGTCTCATACCCCTTTTGCGCAAACAGCCGCGCGAGGATGTGTTGCGCCGCCCGGTTCGCCGTGGCCAGCACCACGAACGGAACGGCTTCAGCCGAGCCGGCCACGGCCCGCGCCTCGGCCAACCGGTCGAGCAGCACCCCGGGATGGAGCGGCCGGTGGATCTGGTGGAAATAGCGCAGGCCGCCCACCCAGCCCGGTGTCGAGGCCCCCAGATCGAGCAATCCGATGCACGGAATCCCGCTGCGGTTGAGCGCGTGCCGCAGAGCGTCGCACGGTTCGTCGGTCAAGACGTCCGGCCCCGAGAGGTCGATCACGACCGCCTCGATGTCGAGGAGCGCATCGGCCCCAGCATCCTCGCCGGCGATCCAGCGGGATGCGATCCCCCACAACCCGCACTGGCGCAGCAACGACGCCATCCGCGGCGTGGGCGAGCCGATCAGACCTACCTTCATGCCCTCGACGTCCCGGGGCATGGAGCACGCCTCCGCCGGCGGGTCCGCCGGCGCAAGCCGCACGGAGAAAAAGAACCGCGACCCCTTCCCGAGCGTGCTCTCGACCCCCATCGATCCCCCCATCAACTCCGCGAGCTGCTTGCTGATCGATAGCCCCAGACCGGTGCCGCCGAAACGGCGCGTGGTCGAGCTGTCGACCTGCGAAAACGACTGGAAGAGCAGATTCATCTTCTCTTCCGGGATGCCGATCCCGGTGTCGCTCACCGACACCTCGAGCATGAAGGCGCCGTCCGGCAGCCTGGCGCCGCCCACGTGCACATCGACCGCGCCGTCTCGCGTAAATTTGACGGCGTTCGACAGCAGGTTGACGACGATCTGGCTGACTCGCGTCGGGTCTCCGACCTGCCATCGGGGCACATTCGGATCGATCGTACAACCCAGTTCGATCCCGCTTTCCCTCGCTTTCAGTCCCACGACATCCATGCTGGCCGCCATGCGGGCATACACGTCGAACGGGACCGCTTCGAGGTCGACCTTGCCGGCTTCGATCTTGGAAAAATCGAGGATGTCGTTGATGATGGTCAGCAGCGCGTTCCCGGACGAGCGGATCGTATCCACATATTCCGTCTGCTCCTCGTCCAGCCGGGTCTGCTCGAGCAGGCTCGTCATCCCGATAACCCCATTCATCGGCGTCCGGATTTCGTGGCTCATGGTGGCCAGAAAGCTGCTCTTGGCTTCCAGCGCGGTCTCCGCGCGTTCTCGCTGGACGACCAGATCCCGCATCGTGTCGCGAACGGCGTGGACGAGCGGATCGAAGATGAACAGACTTTCCCCGACCAGCACCAGGACAAACACGACCCCAAGAAACCACAGGATGCCGCTCAGGTCCTTCATCGCCTGAACGGAGTTCGTCTCGTAGAGGGAAACGACCTCCTCCAGGAACGGCGTCATCTCCTGGCTTTCTTCCAGCATGATCGCAAGCACGTCCTGAATGCTCTGGTGCAGCGCGCCGATGCCTTCCTGCGCGGACAGCAGCAACGTGAGCACGACCGTCGACTCCTCGATCCGGGCAAAGTGCGCCTCGATATCGTTCAGGCGGGCGACGATCTCCGGCGAGCCAATCGCCTCAATACGGAGCGAGTCATTCCCGTAAAGCAGCGCATCCTTGGTTACCCTGAATTCGTGCGCGATGCGCCGCATCTCTCCAATGCGCTCGCGCTGGATCGCGGGGTCTCTGGTGATGGACGCGGCAACGGCGTTCTTCGCGATCATCTGATTGTACATGCGCTGCCGGCCGACCATGTTGATCAAGCGCGCATCGTCAGTCTGTCGTACAATCCCGTATTGAATCGTTAACTCGCCGATAAAGCCGATCATGGCGATTACGCCCAGCGCCGTCAGGTAGCGCCGGCGGACCACAGTTTCAATGCCGGCCGTGATTCGGGACGGTTTTTCCAATAAACGCATCATGGACCCCCCGGGCCAGGTAGTTCGGCGTCGGAATGGCCGATGACGACGGATTCGGCCTGCTGCAGCGGGATGCCGACGCGCGTCCCGACGAGCGCCTCGATGAAGGCCACCAGGTCGTCGATCTCCGCCTCGCTCAACCCCAGCGGTTCGATGGCGACGTTGGGGACTTCGAGCGGGTCGAACCGCCCTCCCCGGTTGTAGAACGCCATGACGTCATGCAGCGTAGCCGCCGAGCCGTCGTGGAAAAACGAGCTGCGCCGGGCCGCATCGCGCAGGCCGGGCGTCTTGAAGGCATATTTCATGGAAGGGAGCGGCACCTGCGCGAACCGGCCGGCGTCCAGGGTGTCCACCCCGATGTTGTGGAAGCCGTAGTCGGTGAAATCGGGACCGTCGTGGCAGGTGATGCAGCCGGCTCGGGTTTCGAAAAGCGCCTTGCCCCGGCGCTGCGCCGGACTGAGCGCCCCGGTGTCGCCGGCCATGTACCGATCGAACGGAGCGTCGTACGACACGATCGTCCGCTCGTAGGCCGCGAGCGCCATCGCCAGCGTGGCCTCGCTGAGCCCGACGGAGTCCCCGAAGACCTCCCGGAACAGCGGCGCATAGCCGGCGGCGTCGAGTTCGGTGAGGAGTTCGTCCACCGGCTGGTTCATTTCGTGGTGCGCGCGGAGCGGCAACAGCGCCTGGTCTTCCAGGCTCGGAGACCGTCCGTCCCACATCAGCGCCGGATGCCGGGCCAGGTTGTTCAGCGCCGGCGCGCGGCGCGGGGCCGGCATCGTCGCACCTTCGGCGGCGCGCCGCTCCACCTCGCTAAAGCCGTACTCCGGGACGTGGCACGTGGCGCAACGCATGGTATTCGAGGCCGAAAGCAGAGGCTCGTAAAACAATCGCTCGCCGAGCGCCGCCTTGCCGCGCGTGAGCGGGTTGTCCGACGGCGCGGGGATGTCGTCCAGGCGCACCGCCTGAATGGCCCATCCCGCCATGGGGTCGCGCCCGGCGTCCTGGGCCGCGGACGGCCCTGCGCACATCGCAACGAGGAAGATGCCGGTCACCGCCGGCAGGGCGAGCGAATAGCTCATCGCAACGGGGGAAGCGGATCCGGAGAGGGGCGTACGAAGCCCTCGCGGCTCACCGATTGAACGAAATACACCACGGCGTCGATGTCGTCGCTGCTCAGGATGTTTTCCCACGCCGGCATCATGGGGTCGAGCTGAAATGCGCCGCCTCCATGGCGCACGACGGCCCTGAGCTGTTCCGGATCGCGGTCCGCGACCTTCGGGTCGGTAAAATTCCTCGGGTACAGCCCCGGCACACTGCGCGTGAGCGATCCTTTGCCGTCGGCCTGCTCGCCATGGCAGAGCTGGCACCGTGCGAGATAGACCAGGCGGCCGGCCTCGTATTCGCCCAGATCCACCGGGTCGGGCTCTCGGGAAAAGAAAAGGCTCACCAGGGCGACAAACGCGACCAGGATAAACAGGGCGGAACGCGTCAGGAACAGCACATGCATCGGGACGCTCCGGTTCAAAAGGCCTCGACCGGGCCCAGGGAGTGGGCATGGCCTTCGCGGTCCATCATCCACAACGCATACTGGCCCGGGGGCAGCTGTTCAAACCGGTACGTTCCGTCTTCCGATACCTGGTGGAACCGGCTCGGCACGACGAAGACAAGCCCTTCCATCGCCGGATGGATGGCGCAGGCCAGATGCACGATCCCGGTTTCGGCGAGCGGCTGGCGAAGGAGGTTGGATTGATCGGCCTTCGTCCTGTTCGCCACCCCCATATCCTTGAAACCCAGGACACCCGAGGGGCTGTACACGTTGTGCATGACCGGATCCTCGTTCGGCAGCAACAGCTCCGCGCCCTGGGGGGCGCTGAGGTGCGCGGGCAAAAAGGCTTTGTTGAGCTGGCGGATCGCCACCTGCGCGCCGGCTTCCGGTGCCGTGCCGGCCCCGGTGAGATACACCGCCACCGGACCCTTCGCGTCGACGCGCCCTTCGATCACGCCCGCGTGCTGCGCTGCAGCCCGTCCCGCCGTGCCGAGGCAAAGAACCGCCATCAGGCCGAGCAGCCGTATCGATCGTTTCGGATGACGCACCGTCGTTTCCATAGACGTTGGTAGACCCACCGAGGGGTGCGGATAAGCCCCTGGCATGCAAAAATGGGAGATGCGCTTCGCGATTCAGGCGCAGAGATGGGTAGTTAATCGGCTTCAGACCTCGCCGGCTAAAGCCTGCCCGAACCCGCTTTCACTAACGATTCGCCTTCCGGGGAGGATATAAACGGAACAATACAAGCCGGCTGGGAGAAAGAGGGCCGGTACATTCCAGATTTCCGACCGGACAGGGCGATCCGAAGCATCGGTTCGCCCCTTTTCATATTCCCATGACCTCTTCCCATCTTCGAAATATTGCCATCGTGGCGCACGTCGACCACGGAAAAACCACACTGGTCGACGCCATGCTCTGGCAGAGCGGCACCTTCCGCGACAACCAGGAGGTACAGGAGCGCGTGATGGATTCGATGGATCTGGAGCGCGAGAAGGGCATCACGATCATGGCCAAAAATACGGCCATCCTGTACGAAGGCACCAAGATCAACATCGTCGACACGCCGGGCCACGCCGACTTCGGCGGCGAGGTGGAGCGCACGCTCCGCATGGTGGACGGCATCATGCTCCTCGTCGACGCCGCGGAAGGCCCCCTGCCACAGACGCGCTTCGTGCTCAACAAGGCCCTCGAACTCAAGCTGCCGGCCATCGTCGTCATCAACAAGATCGACCGGCAGGACGCCCGTCCCCAGGAAGTGCTCAACGAGATCTATGACCTCTTCATCGATCTCGACGCCAACGAGGACCAGATCGAGTTTCCCGTCCTCTACGCCGTCGCCCGCGACGGGCAGTGCACCACGTCGCTGACGGAACCGCTGACGGACCTGCGGCCGCTGTTCGAAACGATCGTCAACCGGCTGCCGGCGCCCGAAGGCGACCCCGACAAGCCGCTCCAGGTGCTGGTCACCAACGTCGTCCCCGACCCCTACCTCGGTCCGCTCGCCATCGGCCGCGTCATGCAGGGCACCGTCAAGAACCGGCAGCGCGTCGTCATCTACCACCGCGACGACACGACGACCGAGATGTCCGTCACGGCGCTCTTCGGCTACCAGGGCCTGCAGCGGGTCGAAACCCCTGAAGCCGGCCCGGGAGACATCATCGCCCTCGGCGGCGTGGCCGGCATCGGCCTCGGCGAAAGCATCACCGACGCCGAAAACCCGTCGCCCCTGCCGCCGCTCCATGTCGACGAACCGACCATGTCGATGGAGTTCCGCATCAACGACTCGCCGTTTAGCGGGATGGAAGGGCAGTACGTCACCTCCCGAAACCTGCGCGACCGCCTGATGAAGGAGGCGGAGACCAACCTCGCCATGCGGATCGAGACGACGGAGACGTCGGACTCTTTCCTCGTCTTCGGGCGCGGCGAGCTCCAGATGGCCATCCTGATCGAACAGATGCGCCGCGAAGGCTTCGAGTTCGCCGTGGGCATGCCGCAGGTCATCACCCAGATCATCGACGGGCACAAAAACGAACCGTACGAAAAGGTGCTGATCGACGTGCCGGAAGAGCACATGGGTATCGTCGTCCAGAAGCTCGGGCCCAGAAAGGGACAGCTGACGCACATGACGAACCACGGCTCGGGCCGTGTTCGCCTCGAGTTCCTGATCCCGAGCCGCGGGCTCATCGGGTACCGGACCGAGTTCCTGACGGATACCAAGGGTACCGGTCTGCTGACGCACATCTTCGAAGGCTACAAGCCGTGGGCCGGCCCGATCGTGCACCGCACCACGGGCGCGCTGGTCTCCGACCGGCCGGGCAAGGTCACCGGCTACGCGATCATCAACATCCAGGAGCGCGGCGTCCTCTTCGTGGGGCCGCAGGACCCGGTCTACCGCGGCATGATCGTGGGCGAAAACAGCCGCGACGTCGACCTCGACGTCAATATCACG
Organism: Rhodothermales bacterium; assembly: GCA_041391505.1. NCBI lineage: Bacteria > Pseudomonadati > Rhodothermota > Rhodothermia > Rhodothermales > Rhodothermales bacterium. Next base: position 42,658 of record JAWKNW010000012.1, on the reverse strand, counting down.
AAGGAGAAGAAGCTGACCAACATGCGCGCCGCCTCGGCCGACTCGTTCGAGAAGCTCGTTCCGCCCCGTGTGATGTCGCTCGAAGAAGCGATCGAGTTCACGCGCGAGGATGAGCTGATCGAAGTCACGCCGAAGAGCATCCGCCTGCGCAAGCGGTACCTGGATCCCAACGAGCGGAAGCGCAAGAGCCTGCCGGCCTGACGCCCGGCTTCAGGCCGAAACCGGCTCGACGTGTGCGTCGGCGGGCGCCGAGCGCTTGACGGCGCGCAGGATCCCGAGATGCCGCCACGCCAGCGGCCCGCAGGCTACGGCGAGGCAGATGCACGCGGCGCCGAGCACGTGGCCGGACGTGGCGAAGAAATCGCCGGCGGCGCACACGCCCAGGACGAGCAGGGTGCTGAAGGGCAGCGAGAGGGCGAGGACGCCCAGCGCCAGCCCGGTGTCCGCCGTACGCGCGACATCCGGCCGCCCATGCTCCATCGCGTCGATGGCGCTCATGTGGGCGAACGGCCAGAAGCTGCATGCGCTCAGGGAGAAGACCACCGCCAGCAGCCGCAGCTCGATCGACGGGATGGGAAGCCACGTCAGCAGCAGGGCGGCGAACAGGAGGGAGAAGCCGGCTCGCCAGAACAGCAGGAGGGCGATGCCGCGCGCCCGGTGCCAGTCGATGCGGACGGCCAGCCCGATAAACATGAGGATGAGCGGGGTCATGACGCCCGACAGACGCCCCGCCACGTCCTGAACGAACAGCGGCAGGCTGTCCAGCCGCACCCCGAAGCCGGCGAGCATCAGGCCGGCGACGATGGCCGCGTTCACCGGCTCGCTCACGAGGGACCGGACGAGCGTCCGAACGCGCCGGATGCCCGAGGCATCCCGGCCGCTGGCGCGCCAGCGGCCGTGCCAGTGCAGCGCCAGCAGGTAGAGGCCGATAAGCACGAACGCCTTGTTGCCCACATCCGCGATGGCCGCCCAGGCCAGGGGCGTATTGCCAAGGTACTCGCTGATATAGGGAAACGACGAGAGCCCGGGCGCGAGCGACGGGGCCAGCAGCAGCAGGGTGCGGGCCTCGCGGCTGCGGACGCCGATGCCGGCGAGCGAAATGAAGAGGCGCGTCGCGCCCAGCAGGAACAGGTTGAAGCCGATCGCCAGCAGCGGCAACGACCACAGGCCGGCGCCGACGTCGATCTTGAGGAGGGCGAGGAAGATCGTGGCCGGGAGCGCGACGCTGAGGATGAGCAGCTTCAACCCGCCGAGCTGCGGCTCGTTGACCTTGCCGCGCAGCAGCAGCCCGATCCCCATCATCGCGACGAGCGCGAGCGTTTTTTGTAGCGCCAGATCCATCGTCGTACGTCCCCGATACCTGTTCAGCCCATCGCCTTGATGTCGCGCGCCGCGTCGGCGAAGACGGCCAGTTCATCCATCGTGCCGATGCTCACGCGGCACCAGTCGAGGTACGGAGGGAATGGCCGCGCGACCAGCACGCCGCGATCCCGCATCATCTTCTGGTACTGCTGGATCGGGATGCCGGTGTGGTAGAAGACGAAGTTGGCGTGTGACGCGGCGTAGCGGTACCCCAGTTCGTCGAGCACGCCGGTAACGAAGGCCCGGCCTTCCGCGATGCGTTCGCGACTGTAGGTCTGGAACGTGGTGTCTTCCAGGCTGGCGATCGCGGCGCGGAGGCCGAGCACGTTCGGACTCCCCATCCGGTGGGCGCCGATACGTTTGATGATGTCCGGTCGGGCTATCGCATACCCGATGCGCATGCCGGCCAGGCCGTGGATCTTGGAAAATGTCCGGCCGACGATCACGTTGTGATCCTGGTGGACGAGATCGACCAGCGTGTGCGCGGCCGGGTCGTCGAGCAGGTCGATGTAGGCTTCATCCACGAACACGACGGCGCGCCGGGATACCGTGTCGCAGAAGTCGCGCAGGGCAGAGGTCGGGGCGATCGTGGCCGTGGGGTTGTTCGGATTGCAGACGAACACGAGCCGCGTGGCCGGCGTGACGCGCTGCTCCATGGCGGGCAGGTCGTGCACCAGATCGGCGTCCAGCGGCACGCGGTGCACGTAGGCGCCGACGCTCTCCGCATAGGTAAGCATCCCCTGGTAGGTTGGATCGGCGGCCACGAGTTCGCCGCCGTTGAGTCCGTAGGTCATGCCCGTGGTCGCCAGGATCTCGCTGGAGCCGCACCCGATCAGGATATGGTCCGGCGTGACGCCCTCGCGCTCGGCGATGCAGGCGATGAGGTCCTCCGTGGCGCCGGCGTAGGGGTATCGGCAGGCCTCATCGAACGCGGCCGACATGGCCTCCCGCGCGCTGGGCGAGGGACCGAACGGGTTTTCGTTCGAGCTGAGGCGTACGGGGCCGGCGTCACGCAGGGCGCGTGTTGGCGATGCTTCGCGAGACAGGGAGACCTGCGGCGCGACGGCGAGCGCCATGGCGGTGCCGCCGGCGCGGCGAAACCACTGACGACGGGAGAGCAGGGCGGCGTACGAGCTGTGGGGCGTTTCCATGGCGCAATGGGCTGTTGATCACACAGGGCATTGCGCAATATAATGGCACTATTTTACAGATAAAAGGCGATCATATTAAACAAATTACATGAAAGCGCTTTTTGTCCTAAATATTTTTATAGTACCGACATTGGCGAGGCGTTATTGGGATGCAGGATGCAAGATGCAGGATTTTTCCAGAAAATCGTGCCCTTGATCCGTGATCCTGCATCCCAACATTGGCGGGACGCTCTTGGGATGCAGGATGCAAGATGCAGGATTTTTCCAGAAAATCGTGCCCTCAATCGGTGAACCTGCATCCCGCATGCTGCATCCCAGTCTCCCCCATCCCGAGCCGCACGCGCGAGCGGATCGCCGGCTCAGATCAGGTTGACCTTCCGCGCCGCCTCGCGAAGGATTTCGCGCTCCTGCACGGAGAGGTTCTCCGGCACGCGGATATCGATCTGCACGTACATATCCCCCGTCTCCTGTTCCGTCTTCACGCCCTGGCCTTTCAGGCGCAGCTTGGAGCCGGGCTGCGCGCCCGGGGGAATCTTGAGCTTGATCTGCGAGCCGTAGGCGTTCACCATGTTGCGGGTGATGCCGAGCATGGCCTCGATGGGATTGATCGTGCAGATGATGTGCAGATCGTCGCCGATGCGGCGAAAGAAGTGGTGCGGTTCGACCTCGAAGGTGACGTAGAGGTCGCCGATGGCCGTCGACCCGACGCGACCGCGCTCCTTGAGGCGAATCTTGAAACCCGACTGGACGCCGCGGGGAATCTTGATGCGCACGGTTTCGCCATGCGGAAGCGTGACTTCGGTCTTGCCGCCCTTGAGGGCCTGGGTAAAGGAGAGTCGAAGTCGCGTGTCGAGATCCAGTTTACCCCGTTTGTCGCCCGGGGGAGCTTCCTCTTCGCCGCCGCCGAAGAGCCGGCTGAAAAAACCGCTCACGCCGCCCGAAGGACGGGCGCCGTTCGTGTAGGGTTGCGATTCCTGCGGCGGCTGGGCGGGCCGGCGGCGTTCGCGCCGGACGTACGACCCGTCGGCCTGGCGGTAGAACGAGTCGCCGTTCGGCGCCTCGAAGGACTCGATCGGTTCGCGCCGCTGGTGGTCGTACATGCGGCGCTTGCGCGGGTCGGACAGGATATCATAGGCTTCCTGGACCGCTTTGAAGCGTTCCTCGGCATCGGACCGCCCTTGATTACGGTCCGGATGGTACTCACGAGCCAGCTGCCGGTACATTTTCTTGATCTCTTCAGGCGCGGCTCGCTCGTGTACCCCGAGAATTTTATAGTAATCCTTTTTCTCCGACATTGTCGGTGCCCAAGTCGCCATATCTTTAGTTGAACGCTTACCTTTCAGCCTTGCTTTCGATCCAGAGGGGAGCAAAAATCTGGACGGACCGACCTATCGGACAACGCATCCTCGAGCGTACCGTCTGATCAGGTGTTCATCGGCTAACTTCCAGCAAAAAGAAATCCGAACTTTGGCGCATCATCAAAAAATCCGGAAGCTGCTCATCGCCAACCGAGGCGAGATCGCCGTACGGATTCTGCGCACCTGCCGGCAGCTCGGCATTCGAACCGTTGCGCTGTACAGCGAACCCGATCGAATGGCCCCGCACGTCCAGCTCGCCGACGAAGCCTATGGCATTGGCCCCGCCCCCTCCGCGGCGTCGTATCTGGTCATCGAAAAAATTATCGCGGCTGCCGGGGCCAGCGGCGCGGACGCCATCCACCCCGGCTATGGTTTCCTTTCGGAGCGGGCTGCTTTTGCCGAGGCGTGCGAAAACGCCGGCATCCGCTTCATCGGTCCACGGCCGCCGGCGATCCGGGCCATGGGCGACAAAACGGCCGCCCGAGCGCTGATGCAGGAGGCCGGCGTTCCGATGGCCCCGGGCAGTCCGGACGCCATCGCGGACCCCGCCGAGGCGGAAGACCTCGCCGAACGCATCGGCTATCCTGTATTGATCAAAGCGGCGGCCGGCGGCGGCGGAAAAGGGATGCGCCTGGTGACGGCGTCCGGGGAATTTCGCGCCGCCCTGGAGACGGCCCAGCGCGAGGCCGGCTCGGCCTTCGGCGACCCGCGCGTCTTTATCGAGAAGTACATCGTCGAGCCGCGCCACATCGAAATCCAGGTGCTGGCGGACGCGCACGGCAACACCGTCCACCTCTTCGAGCGCGAGTGCTCGATCCAGCGCCGGCACCAGAAAGTCATCGAGGAAGCCCCGTCGGCCATCCTCACCCCCGACGTCCGCGCCCGCATGGGCGAGGCGGCCGTTCGGGCGGCGCAGGCGGTGGACTACGTCAGCGCCGGCACGGTGGAGTTTCTGGTGGACCGCGACCTCAACTTCTACTTCATGGAGATGAACACGCGGCTCCAGGTCGAACACCCGGTCACCGAATGCATCACCGGGCTGGACCTCGTCGCCGAGCAAATCCGCATCGCCGAGGGCGAACCGCTCGGATACACGCAGGACGACCTCGCGATCGACGGCCATGCCGTCGAGTGCCGGATCTACGCCGAAGACCCCGCGCAGCAGTTCCTGCCGGACCCCGGCCCGCTCCGCGTGCATCGCCCCCCCTCGGGCCCGGGAGTGCGGGTCGACGCCGGCGTGGAGGAGGGTGGCGAGGTGCCGATCTACTACGACCCGATGATCGCCAAGCTGATCACCTACGGCCCGACGCGCGCCGTGGCGATCGCGCGCATGGACGCGGCGCTCGCGGAGTACCGCATCGCCGGCGTCGAGACCACCATCCCGTTTTGCCGCTACGTGATGCAGCACGACGCCTTCCGCTCGGGCCGCTTCTCGACGCACTTCGTCCCGGATCATTTTACGCCCGAGGCGCTCGCGACCATAGACCGCGTGCCGGACGACGTGGCGGCGCTGGCGGCGGCGGCGCTGGCGCATCGGAAGAAGCCGGCGCCCCGGTCCGCGCCGGCATCGGAGGCCCCATCCCCCTGGACGCGCCGCGGCCGAACCTGAAACCTTTGCGGGGCGGTGGCATACCTTCTGGCTACCTGACGTGTCCAACGCACCGACCCCTTCATGATCAGCACGCGCCGGATAACGCCATCGCACATCTACGCCATCCACTGCCGCCACGCGGGATGGCTCGGGCTTCTGCAGGTGTACGAACGCAGGGGCTGACGCTCCACGCCGACGCCCCACCCGCTTCTTTTCGTTCGCCTTTCCCCTGAACGCGCAAGCGCCTGGTCACCACGACCGCCCCGGGACGCATGGGATACGTATCTCCATGTGAACCGCCGGCAGACGCCCGGCGCGCGCCCTACCCGAAACGCCTGTGGAATTTTCGATTCTCAACCTGCTGTTCGTCCTCCTCGCCGCCTGGCTGGCCGGCATCCTGGCGTCGCGCTTCGGCTACCCGTCCGTCCTGGGCGAACTGCTGGCCGGCATCGTCCTCGGCCCGCCCCTCCTCGGGTGGCTCGACGGCGGCCCGGCGCTCGCGGTACTGGCCGAGGTCGGCATCCTGCTTATGATGTTTTACATCGGGATGGAGATCGATCCGCGCGAGTTGAAGAAGGCCTCCATGGGGGGCTTTCTGGCGGCGATAGGCGGCTTCATCACGCCCTTCGTGCTGGCCTACCTGGCGGTGGTATGGGCGGGGGGGACGGCGATGGCCGGCGTCTTTGTCGGCATCGCGGCCGGGGTGACCTCCCTCGCGACCAAATCGCGCATCCTCGTCGACCTCCAGCTGCTCGACACCCGCATCGCGCATGTGATGATGGCGGGCGCGCTCATCGCCGACACGCTGTCGCTGATCCTGTTCGCCGGCCTGATGGGGGTGGCGGACACGAACGCGCTCAGCGTGGGGGCGCTGTCGATCGTCGTGCTCAAGGCGGTGGTCTTCTTCGCCGTCGTGATCCTGGCGGGCCTGAAGGTCTTTCCGTGGGTGGGGGCGCAGCTCCGGCGATTCAAATCGATGGAAGGCCCGGCGCTGTTTATGTTCTTCGTACTGGTGGTCCTGCTGTTTGCGGAGCTGGCGGAAGTCGCCGGCATGCACGGCATCCTCGGCGCCTTCATGGCCGGCCTCTTTTTGCGCGAGCAGGCGCTCGGGCGCGCCATGGCGAAGGATCTGGTGGATCGCGTGCGCGTCGTGTCGCTGGGGCTCCTGGCGCCCATCTTCTTCGTCACGGCCGGCTTTGCGGTCTCGCTGGAGGTCTTCACGACGAACCTCGGCCTGCTGGCCATCATCGTTGTGCTCGCCACGGTGGGCAAGATCGCCGGCACCGCGCTGTTCTACCTGCCGACGGGCCACGGCTGGCGGGAGGGGCTGACCATCGGAGCCGGCATGAACGGGCGTGGCGCGGTCGAGATCATCGTCGCCCAGATCGGCCTCGCGGCAGGCCTCATCAGCCAGGAGATTTTCTCCATCCTCGTGTTCATGGCCATCTTTACCACCGCCACCGTGCCCGTCTTCCTGAAGTGGGGCACCGACTGGCTGCAGCGCCGCGGCGAACTCGTCCGCACGAGCGGGGAGCGGAGCGGCTACATCATCGTCAGCGCCGGCCCCTCCGCCCGCGCGCTGGGCAAGCTGCTGGCCCGCTCCCACCCCGTCCGCCTCATCGACCGGAACCCGGCGCACTGCGACGCCGCCGGCGCGGACGGCCTGCTGGCGATACAGGGCAATGCGCTGGATGAGGACGTCCTGAGCGAGGCCGGCGCGGGCGGCGCGCGCGGCTGCCTCGTCATGACCGCCAACCCCGAAGTCAACGCCCTCGTGGCCCGCATGGCGCGCGAGGTGTTCCGCATCCCGGAGGTCAGCATCGTCGGCAGCGGCGACGCGGACGGGCACGTCGCCCTGACCGATCACCTGGGCATCCAGTCCCTCTTCGGCGGGCCGCGCGACCTGACCCGGTGGGATTACCGGATCGACCAGGGCATGGTCCGTACCTCGCCCGTCATGCTGGAACGGCCGATCGCCGGCGATGCGCTGGTGCAGGCCGTGCTGCCCGAGGACACCTATCTGCCGCTGGCTGTCGAGCGCGGCGCGGCCGTGATGCCGTTCCACAGCGGCATCGCCCTCGAGGCCGGCGACCGGATCATGACGCTGCTCCACGACGAATCGACGGCGGCCGAAAGCGACCGGTTCGACCGGCTCGCGATCGACTGCCCGGTGCTGGACATCGTCCACGAGATCGACCTCGACGGGTTCTTTTCGATGGTCGGCGGCGTGCTCGCACCGCGCCTCGGCGCGACGCCCGAGGCCGTAACCGCCTGGCTGCATCAGCGCGAGCAGCATCACCCGTCGGTGCTGCTGCCGGGCCTCGCCATCCCGCACATCATGATCGACCACGCGCCGACGTTCGAGATCGTGATCGCCCGCTCGCACAAGGGCATCCTGTTTCCGGGCGACCCGGAGCCGGTGCACACGGTGTTCGTCCTCGCCGGCCCGCCGGACATGCGGACGACCCACCTACGCGCCCTGTCCGCCATCGCGCAGATCGTCCAGCGCGCGGGCTTCGAGGCCGACTGGAAGGCCGCCGCGGACTCCGAGGCGCTCCGGATGCTCGTGCTGTCCGCCCCGCGCCGGCGGTTTGCCTCGGAGGCGCCGTCCAGCGAACGAGTCACGGCGGGCTGAACCTGCGCATGCAGGTTCAGTGTTCAATGATCGAGGTTTAATGTTTAAAGACAGCGGGGAACTGACGGATGCACCTTCCACGTCATCCTCCGGTCAAGCCGGGGGCAGGCACCCAACTCGATTGGGGGCTTAGCGATTTGCTCATATGGATTAGCGATCAAGGATTTTTGGCGGCGTTTGGGGCCAGGAAAAGCCCTCCCAAATCCTTTATCCTTGATCGCTAATCGCTAATCCTTCAGGGCATCTGAAACGACTCGACGCTGTCGAACACCATCACCCAGTCCTGATCGTCGGGCGCGACGATGCCGAAGCGGGTGTCGCCGGCGCCGACGTGGCCGATGCGGATGGAGCGGCCGGTGCGCGGGTTGTACCAGTGCACGCGCATGGTTTTGCCGCTCATCGCCTGGATGTTGACGTAGAAGGTGCGGCCGGAGGGGAGGTACAGGACGTAGAACCGCCCGTCGGGCGTGCCGGCGGCGGGTACGTAGTCTAGGCTCCCGAACGTGCCGCGGCCCTCGACGATGACGTCGGTGGTGCGATCGGGGACGAGGTCGTGCCAGGGCAGTCGGTCGAACAGCCGGAAGACGTCCGCCACCCGTTTCATGCCCGGCGTGTCCATGACGTCCTGCCAGTTCTTGAACCAGTAGGCCTGGTTGTCGAGCGTCCCGGAGCTGAACGACGTGCCGGCGGCGCCGCTGAGGAGGCCGCCGTACATCTTGCGCCGGATCCACTGGGGGTTCTCGTTGTCGGCGTAGTGAGGGACGTCGTGCTCGTAGCTCTGGTCCATCTGGATGATCATCTTGCCGCGCCGGTACCGGTCCAGCTCGCTCACGTACTGCGGCCCGCGATCGCCCAGGGAGATCTCTTTCCAGACATAGAACGCGTCGATGTCCATCATCTCCGCATAGAGCGGGTTGTCGGTGCTCCAGGGGGTGCCGGACGTGCTGTCGAAGTGGCCCGTCCAGAGGTGGTCGGGGTCGTGCGCCTGGATGCCGGCGACCATCGCGCGCATGTACGGCTCGTCCTCGCCCTTCGCATCGTTGTCGCCGCCGAGGATCCAGAGGATGTTGGGCGTGCCGGCGTAGCGTTTCCCGAGGAACTCGCCGTAGCGGCGCAGCTTCTCCGGCGTGTTCGCCGGCCCACGGATCTCGTTCCACCACCCCTGCGAGGCATCGCCGGGGTACCCGAGGTAACAGGGCACCAGCATCACGAAAAAGCCCTTCTCCTCGGCCATGCGGAGGAAGCGGTCGACGTGCGCGAAATAGGCCTCGTTGGGCGTGGAGAAGTCCCACTCGACCGTGAACGGCGGCACACCCTGCCAGTACGGCGGGTTGCCCCCCATCTGGCTCGGCGCATTGCTGACAACGCTGGTCATGACCGCATTGAAGCCCTCTGCCTTTAGGCTGTCGAGGTAGGCGGCTTCCTCTTCCTCGGAGATCGCCTGGAGGAGGCCCCAGGCGGAGAACTCCTTGATGAGAAACGGCGCGCCGGCGGCGTCGACGAGGTAGCGTCCGGTGTCGCTGAGGCGGAGGGGGAAGGGCGTCTGCGCCGGCGCGGCGGAGGCGAAGACGAGGGTGCAAACGAGCGCGGCGGACAGCCGGCGAATCGAACGGAGTGGAAGCATGGCGAGCGGGGTTATGCGATTCGCCAGAAAGTACCGCACAGCATCCCCCGATTCCAGCGCCAATCCGTAGGTCGGGTTAGCGCAGCGTAACCCGAAACCGTTTCAGGATGGCTATTCCCTTCCCGTCTGTCACAACAGACACGTTTCTCTCGAGCATCTTGGAGGGCATCGCGTCCGCCTCGACTCGCTTGGACGTAACGCTCGGAGCCGGACTTGCCGGCGTCCCATCTTTTGCGGAAGGCTCAGAGATGTGTGGTGCAGGTGACGCCTCGCGCCTTGGTTCTCACCACAACAAAGAAACCGGATATCTCCCAAATTCTGCATCCTTACCCACAATGGGCATACCCTCGCTGAGGCTCTGGGCGATGAGAAGGCGGTCGAAAGGGTCCCGATGATGAAAGGGTAGGTGCCTCAATACGTCCAGGTGACGTCCCTCTACGTGCAAGATAGAAATCGCATTGCCGAGGACCTCTTCCTCGATCAACTCGCTCATCGTCATCGACACCGCTATCCTGCCCAGACCAGCCTTGATGGCGATCTCCCAGAGACTGCCTATGCTCAGAAATTGCTCGTTGTCGGGGTTCTCGATATGCGAACGCGCAGTAGAACTTAACCTGTTACTGCCTTCTACAAACCATTAAAAGCTGTGCGTATCGAGCAGCAACTTCATGGAGCGTACGCGTCAAAGTCTTCGAGTGGCGCATCGAAGTCATCGGCCATCACGATGCGTCCCCTGGCGCTCCCGAAGCGCGGTCGCGGCTTCACCTCTACCACGGGGACAATCCGGAAGGAAGCCCCGTCACCTCGCAAAATGACTACTTCCTCTCCGCGAGCGGCCTGCTCGATGAGCTCCGAAAGACGGGCTTGCGCTACGGTGACGTTTACCTTTTCCATGATCGCAGAGGACATTCGTTGAAGTCTGAGTGTAACGCAAGTTGGTTCAAAGCGGTTCTGCAAGTGATAACCCCTTCTTCTCACGCATCGCGCCGGCGGCGTCGACGAGGTAGCGTCCGGTATCGCTGAGGCGGAGGGGGAATTGCGCCGGTGACTGAGCAATCGCTGGCGTTGAGGTAGCCAGGAGGATAAGTGCGGAGAGAATGGCGAATGGGTTCATCGCAGCGAGGATTTGTACGCGTTCCTTAGGGGCACCCCTGCGGGCGTCTGAAGGATACGGTCCAACGCGCGACTTCGAAAAGGGGGCCTCAAGGAGTCGCCTCCGAAGGGTATGCGCGGTAGCGTGCTAAAAATCCTGCAACCACCCGGCGATCGCTGCTGCGTGCTTCGTCTAGCTCGGTGCATCACGTTCCGGTTCGAACGCGATGAAATCACGCGGCCGATGAGGGCGTGATGGACTTTACCAGGCACTTACGCTATCAAAACGATTCTTCGTAAACGACCCGTCCTTCCGGGTCTTGCAGCGTCACCTCGTCGATTGCTCCCGTGCCCTCGAAGCGGATGCGGAGCCCGACCACACGCCCCGCGTCCATCGAGAAGCGCGCGTTAAAGGGGGGATTGGCGCCGACCTGGATACGCACGTCCCGCCCGGAAACATCGATACGCGTCCGTTGCCAGGTGGACAGGTCGGCACCCAGCGCGGAGAGGTCGTTTGTCGAGCCGTCCAGATACACGTCCCCGAGCATGAGGCCCAGGTCGCCGACACAACCCGGGATGCTCAAGGGAATCATCAGAGCCCCTCTTTCCCCGATAACCACGATCTGAGTGTGTTTGCAGGGATATCGGCCGTCTTCCATGCCGTGGCGCAATGTCGTCGTCAGCGAGAACCGATCCATGTGCAGGGGACCGAACGATCGCACGTTGTAGTAGCTGACCGTGAGGCGTTTTTCGCCGGCATCAATCCCCCGTTCGCGCAGCCAGTCGGAGGATACCGACAGATAATCCTCACCGGGTGTAAAGGCTTCCTGTACGTAGATGGGCACCGGTTCGACCTCGACGAGGGCCATCCAGCCGTCGGTAGTGATATGCAACCCATGTTCTGCAAGCACGACGCTGTCGGCGAGAAGCTTCGCGTTAAAATAGCCCGGCTCGTAATAGGTAGAGGTAAAGGTCTGGCCCTCAGGCGATACCCGGGCGCGCCTGCGATTGTCCCAGGACTGCTGGATGAAGAAGCTGTCCGCCCGGACGCCCTGCACGTCGTATTCAAAAATCACGGTATTGGGGAGACCCTGCGTCACGGGCCGGCTGCTAAAAACGACCTCGGATGGGTCTACGGCCCGGGGTTTCTCGGGAGACCCGGCCAACCCGGACCAGGCAACCACCGCCGCCCCCAGCAGGGCTATCGAGCCGAAAAGATACAGCGCCGTTCTGGGCAGGCGGTGAGCCGGAGAGGATGGTTCGAAGCGTGAGGGGATCGGGGCGCTTGGCGATGCCGGTGCCGTGGCCGCCGGCACGAGGGTGTCGGCAAAACCGCGCCAAGCGCTGTGCCCCAGAAAAATCGCGAGGGTATCCAGCGAATGCCGGCTCGGGCGGCTGGTGTACGTCACCCTTCCCCAGAGCCGCTTCAGCGTCGTCGCGCTGATGACGCGGCCGGTTTGGTCCTGGATGCGGACGCTCAGCTCTTCGAATTCGTGGGACGTCCACCGGGCCGAATCGCCCCAACCCAGCCGTTGTTCAACCTGCGCCTTGCAGCATTCGAGCGCTCGCTCCTGTTCGACGAATGCATCCTGTCTCATAGGATTTCCGCGTTAAAAGGCCGGTTTGAACCAACTTGCACCAACTTGTACACGACCTGGCTGGCATCGCTCACGTGGCTGGCAGTTCCTTACGAGGCGTACACAAAAAAGGTGTGGAACGTTTCATTGAACACAAACCGATATCCCATGAAAACAGTCATCGTTTTCGCCGTCTTGTTGATGCCGGCTTCCATCCTGTTCGGACAAGACCGTGTAACGAAGGTCCCCATGACCGCTGCGTACTGGGACGCTGAGCCGGGAAGGGCCGAGTTTATTACGCACAATGCTGTTCCCGCCATTAAAATCCGAGGAGGCGGGGCCGGCGAACTGTTCACGAACCGTGCGCAGGTCGTTCTGAAAGACGTCGAATTCACGAATGGAACGATCCATTTTGACGTCGAACTCACCGACTTTTTCCTGTCCGCCATCCATTTCAGGCGCGCGGATGCACAGCATTCAGACCTCTTTTATCTCCGTACCTATCGCGCCGATGACCCAACCGGCCCCGATGCGGTCCAATATACCGCCCTCACCAAAGGGGTAGCGTTATGGGATTTACATCCTCGCTATCAGGGCCCGGCGGTATTGCACAAGGAGGGGTGGAATCACATCAAACTGGTCGTCGCAGACCGGCACATGCAGGTCTTTGTAAACAGCGAGACGGACCCCACCCTCGTTGTCCCTCAACTCGCCGGCGAAGCCTCGGCTGGACGTATTGCGTTCGAAGGCGGCGGCATTTTCGCCAATCTTGTGATTGAGCCCGGTGACACGCCGGACGTGTCGCCGGAGGCCGGGTTCGATCCGACCCGGTACGATCACCGCTATTTGCATTCGTGGGAAGTGACGCAGCCCGTCGCATTGCCGCCGGGCCGCGAACTGGTGAGCGCATCGGGGGCAAGCATCTATAGCGAACACTTACCCTCCGACGAGACCGTGTGGGAGACCATAAACGCCGAGCGTGATGGCCTGGTCAACCTGAGTCGACGTTTTGGTGGAAACGAGGCGCGACGTGTTGTCTGGCTCAAAAAAACGATTACCTCTCGGGCCGATCAATCGCGGCAGATGAGCCTCGGTTTTAGTGATGAGGTATGGGTCCTGGTGAACGGGCGCCTGGTATATGTCGACAAAAACCTCTACGGCCACCCCATCATGAAAGACCCATTCGGACAGATATCGATAGATGACACGACGTTTACGCTGCCGCTGTCGGCGGGCGAAAACGAACTCCTTATTGGCGTGGCCAACAGCTTCTTCGGATGGGCGATTATGGCCAGGCTGGACAATATGGACGGCATAACGGCCGATTAAGCGCCGGGCCAAGCGGTTAGCGATACTCCGTCTACTTCAGAACTCGATTTCCACCAATCACCATGCAACACCGTCGCATCATACAGAACGTTGCCTTTCTGATTGTTCTGGTTTATCAGGCTGCCCCCCTCTATGCCCAGGAGGGTGAGATAAGGATACCCTTGACCTCCGCCTATTGGGATGCCGAGCCCGAACGCGTCGCGTTTATCACGCACCGGTCGATGCCGGCGGCGCGTGGCGCAGACGGGAGCGCACAGCTGTTTCTGAAAGATGTCCATTTCTCGGATGGCACGATCGCGTTCGATGTGGAATTAAACGACCGTGGGTTCGTCGGCATCAACTTCAGGGAGTCCGAGGACCGCTCGGAGTCGGAGCACTTCTATATCCGCGCCTTCTGGCCCGTGAGCCCGCAGTCGCGCACGACGCTGCAATACGCCACGGTCGTGGATTCGATGAGCCTGTGGGATTTGACCGACGATTACCAGGCGGCCGCGACGATTACGCGCGAAGGGTGGAATCACGTGAAGCTGGTGATCTCCGGAAAGCAGATGGTCGTTTATGTCAACGATCTCACCAAGCCGGCCCTTCACGTACCTATCCTGGAGGGCGTGCGAGATTCCGGGCGTATTTCGCTGAGCGGAAATGCCATCTTTGCCAATATGGTGATTCGGCCGGGAGCCACCGAAGGCCTGCCGGCCATGGCCGGTTATGACCCCACGATAAACGATCCACGGTATCTGCGCGACTGGCTGGTGTCTGAGCCGCGGGATTTTCCGATCGAGCGCAACCTCGTGCTGGATGTGCCGCGCATGATCGGGAGTCCCCTGATTTCCGACCTGCCGGATAGCTCGGCCCGCTGGACTCCCATCGAGGCCGAACATCGCGCGCTGGTCAATCTGAGCCGGCCGTTTGGCGCACCGATCGGTAAGAGCCGGCGCCTCGTGTGGCTAAAAACCACGCTCACCTCCGACACTATCCAGCAGCGCCGGCTCGACCTCGGCTTCAGCGACGAGGTCTGGGTATTTATCAACGGCCGGCTGCTCCATGTCGACACCAATTATTATGGCTTGCCCGGCATGAAGGAGCCGCGTGGGCGGTGTACGATCGAGAACACGTCCGTCATGTTGCCTTTACAGGTCGGAGAAAACGAGGTGATGATCGCCCTGGCCAATTCATTTTACGGCTGGGGTATCATCGCGCGGCTCGATGATACGGTGGCCTTGTCGTTCTAGGCTCCGCCTGAAATGCCTCAGACCGAGCCGTATCCCGAACTTGATGCGTAATCCTACGCTTTTGGAGGGTTCATTCAACGCACAGGTATACCCTAACACATTTACAGACACGGCCTGGCTCCCAACCGAGGCACGCCGAGCGCCTCAAGGCCCGGGGAAAATGGGTAGGCTGTCGAGCACGACCTCGCCGGCGGCGTCGACGAGGTAGCGTCAGGTTTCGCTGAGGCAGAGGGGGAACTGGACGGATGAGGTCTGCGCCTTGGCCGAAAGGGTGGTAGCCAATGTTAGGAGTAGAACGACTACGGTGAGGGCTCGGTAAGATGCTCGTCTTGAATTATCGCCAATCATTGCCGGCGATGGGTAGCGTTGGATCGATATATTCGGAAATAGAGGACTATCCTCCCGCCAGTCAATAATGGAAACGACACGCCAGTATCCGGATGCGATCATCAATCACCTCATCCACCAGACGGTGCTCATGTGTGATGCGCCTTGACCAACATCCTTTTAACTCGAATTTTAACGGCTCCGGCTTTCCGGTACCTTCAAACGGGGTACGCTGGATTTCCGTAATCAGCTTACGATTCGGAGAGCCGTTTATCGATCCTGTTGTATCCACCCCGCAAGATCCTCAAATCCATTCGCATCAAACTCGACGCTTCTCATTTTAGCCCGAGTTGAACGAGGACCGTTTCAAACGGAACTCCTTCCTGCCGCTCCCGCGCTTCAAGAAGCCGTTTCCTCATGGCATCACTCTTAAGCAGGTGATGGGTCTCGATTTCAGCGAGAATTTCTCTCCAGAGCGCAATCGGCAAGATGACGCCCTTCAGGTCACCATGCTCGTCGGATATGTATTGAACGTCGGCTGTGCTCATGGCGGTTGAGGCCCTCATAAGAGGAGTTTTTCGGGTGAACGATCACCCTCCTGGAAAGTTTGGTCACGGACGGGCCGCTGGGGACGATTCCATCTTGCATGGTCGGTCGGGTCGCGACCCTGAGAGACGCCGCCGGCACCCGTTCGATCCCTCACCGCACCACCACGCCCCGCCTCACCAACTCCCCGGACTCCAACTCCACCTCCACCCCATATACCCCCGGCGCCAACGCCCCGAGGTCAACTTTACACGGACTCCCGCACGCACCACGCCGCAACCCCAGCCGGCCCTGGCTGTCGTACAGGGATATCGATCGCACCCCTTCGCCGGCTTCAATCCACAGCTTCTCGCGCGCCGGATTGGGGTATACAGACACGTGGGGCGGCACACGTTCCGGGACCTCCTCGATGCCAACAAATGCGGTAGCTTTGCCATACTCCACGCCGCCCAGGCGAAGATAGCTGAACGCGATCGTACCGCCGTACCCGTCATCGCCCCACGTCGGCAGAGGCCCCACGCCGTGATAGTAGCCGATGAGGCCCGATCCACCCGTGACCCGACTACCTTTGACCGCTGCAAATGCGATCGTGTCGTCTCCAACAACCAGGGGATAATCGTAGTTCGGATCAGTGACATATCCTCCCTCGAAGGGAACGGAATACACATACTCGTCCAGGTCCGCCCCGCACGAGACCTCGGCCCCGAAGTCGCCGGAGAGGTCACACGTGTAATCCCACTCTTCGCCGTTGGCCGGCCGCCGCGCCAGGACGCGGCCGTACGGCTCGTCGTAGCGCAGGAGGAGTGTGTCGTATCGGGCGACATCCTGACCGAACTCAACGCCCCCAACGAACTCGGTTTGAACGAACCACCGGTGGCCGGCCACCAGCGTGTCGGCCTCGATGCGTTGCCGCCGCACGAGATTGAGAAAGGCCCCATCGAAGCGCAGCTCCCAGACATTTCCGATTTCGAGCGGGTAGTAGCCGTGCCAGTCGAGCGTGTCAGGCTGAATCGTGTCCTGCGCCGCGAGCGGGAGGGCGAACAGCAGGAGCAGGGTATGGATGAGAAGATGTCGCATAGCGTTGGTCGTGCGTCCGCCTACCCAGCGAACTCCTTCTCCAGGAGATAGTGGTTCAGCATCGCGCCGGCCAACGTCCCACTCGCCATCGCCGCGACTACCGACTGCATCCCCGGAGCGATGTCGCCGGCGACGAACACGCCCGGCACGCCGGTCTGGACGCCATGCTCGGCCTCCACCCGGGCATCGGCCGTCATCTGGCACCCGAGCTGGTAGGGGATGTCGCTCCGCAGCTCCTGCGCCGGCGCCACGAGGAGTCCGCCCCGGGGCACCGCCACGCCGCCTTCCAGCACCACCGCTTCGAGCTCGCCGCCCCGGCCGATCAACCGCTCGACACGCTCCTCGCGCACGACGATCCCGTTCCGCTCGATAAGCGCCCGCTCCTCGGCCGGCAGCCCCGCCGGGCCGTCGGCGAACAGGGCGATGTCGCCGGACCACCCGCGGGCGAGCATGCAGAGGTGAAGCGTACGGGCGACATCCATCCCCCTGGCGTAGACTCCGAGCGGCCGGCCGGCGACCTCCCAGCCGTGGCAATACGGGCAATGGAACACGCCGCGGCCCCACAGCTCCGACAGTCCCGGCACCGCGGGGAGGATGTCGCGCACGCCCGTGGCCAGCACGAGTCCCCGCGCCTCGAACCGGGCGCCGCCGGCGAACGCCACTACAAACACGTCCCGCATCCGCACGGCGCGGACCGCCCACTCGTCGCGAAGGACGACATCGTACGGCGCGAGCTGCTCGCGGCCGATGCGGAGCAGTTCGGCAGGGGGCGTCCCGTCGCGGGTGAAGACGTTGTGGGAGGCCTCCGCCGGCGCGTTGCGGGCCGGTCCGCTCGCCGCGACCAGCACCCGGCGGCGCGACCGCCCGAGCGTCAGCGCGGCGCTGAGGCCAGCGGGTCCGCCACCGATGACGATGGCGTCGAAGAGGGATGGATCGGTGGTCATGGATAGGTCAGGACGGCGGTGATCGTCACCGCGCTGGTTTTGCTCGTGTTGATGTCGCGCGCGATGCCCGACTTGCCGGCGTGGGTGCCGGCGATCACGCGGCAGGCGTCGCCGTCCTTGACCGGGGATTCACGAGGTGTTGGCATGGTGATTACGGGTGTTGGCATGTCTGGCAGCGTGCCCGGAACGTGCGGGCATCGGCTCCGGAAGGTGGGTTAGACCACTGCCGGCTAAGTGCCGCCGGTCCGACCGAGGAACCGCAGGACGGTCGCGGTGAACGGGACCGCGGGGTCATAGATGGGGGCGTGTTCGCCGCCGGGGACCATCCACAACGTGGCGTCCCGGATAGCGTTACACAGGGCCTCGGGGATAGCGACGGAGAAGAACCTGTCCTGATCCCCGTGCACCACCAGTATGCGCGCCGTGACCGCCGACAGGTCATGCGCGGTGAGATTCATGTCATCATAATTATCGCCCAGGGCATTGAATTGCGCGATGAGCCGGCGCACCTGGTCATCACCGCGTTTCGCGCATTCCAGATACATCTCCCGGACGTCGCGCGGCATGGTGTCGAACGAGGCTGAGCGCATGATGGCCCGCGCCTGGTCGGGAAAGTGGGTCGTCGCACTGACCAGGACCATCGCATCGATTCGCGCCGGCTGGCTCGTTGCCATATGAAGCAGGATCATCCCGCCTGTACTCATACCGATCGCCGAGCAGGTCGCGATCCCCAACGTGTCCAGCAGCATGAATACGTCTTTTGCCGCTTCGCGATGCGTGAACGTATTCCCAGCATTCGTGGAATAACCATGCCCTCGCAGGTCCACCGCGATCAGGCGATGATGCGCCGAGAGCTCGGCCGTGAAGGGATGCCAGTTCTGGGTGCAGCCGCCGAACCCATGGAGGAGCACCAGCGGTTCACCGACGCCGTACTCCTCGTAATACAGATCCATGTCGGCGACGCGAACGGTCCGCCCCGAAACGGTCGTTCGCGCTGGAGCATACGGCGTGGGCATGCGTGTTCTCTAAGACGTGTAATGAAGTACGGCGCACCCTACTCCAAATCCTTCACACAGGGCAAACGTACCGATCTGCCCTGATGATTCCCGCATCCCACCCGCGACGCCCTACTTTTCGGGACGATTATCCTTTTTGAGCGGCAAGCCGGCTTCTGCATTTACCAGCCACCCACATCGCATCGAACAGGATACCAACATGTATTACCGCTTCGCATACGCCTTCCTCGCGCTCGGCCTCGTCGCCACCTCCGTGTTCGCCCAGGAAACCCAAAACGTCGCCGGCTGGAACGTCCGGTACCAGATCCCCGCCGGCTGGTCGCTCGAGCGGGCCGAGGGCCGGCTGCGGGTCTTCGTCAACCCGGACGCCAGCGCCCGCCTCTTCGTCGCCCCGGGCATCAGCGCCACGCCGGCGGAGATCCAGAACGACCTCATCGCGCTGGGCTCGGCGCTCGGGCTCCAGGGGCAGCCGACGTCGCTGCTGCAGCAAACCGCTGTTTCGGGACGCCAAGTCGTGGCCGGCGAGTACGACCTGTTCCTCGCCTCCACCCGGCAGCGCGTCCTCGGGCGCTCCGTCACGGTGCTGAGCGACCAGAACACGACGCTGGGGATGCTCGTCCTGGCCTACCCGAACACGTTTGCCGGCGCCAGGGCCGCGCTTGACGGCATGGTGGCGACGGCCCGCATCGATGCGCCCACCGTCAACCGCAACGCCATCACCGAACTCGCGGGCCGGTGGACGTATTACGCGAGCAACCGCTCGTCCAGCATCGCCAACAGCGGGTCGTATTCGTCTGCCTATGAGGAGACCGTCTGGTTCGACGGGCAGGGGCGGTTCGAGATGTCGTCGTCCTCACAGGTGTCCGCCAGCAGCTCGCACTACAGCCCGGACGCTTCGACGACCACCGCGTCATCCTTCGGCGGCGGCAACGCGGAGGGGACGTACACCGTCATCGGCAACGCGCTGATCGTGGACAGCAACCGGGGGAAGGCGATCTACGACTTCACGATGCAGGGGGGCGGGCTCAACGCCGGCGGGAAACTGTACATCCGGGAATAGCCGCGCCGGCCGGATCTGCGGCCATCCGGTCATTCCATCTGGGTGCTTACCCACCACGTGGTGCCGCCGGCATCCATAAATCCCCCGCGTTTATCGATATCCCCGGCCTGTACCGGTTCTTTCACGACCGTGGCGCCGGCGTCCACGGCGCGCGCGAAAATCGCGTCGACATCCTCTACATAAATGTGCACGTGGCTCGGGTTCGCCGGCCAGCCTTCGACGGCATCCGTGAACATGAGCACCGTGTCGTCGATCCGGACCTCGCCGTGGCCGATTTTGCCCTCCTGGCCGGGGATCATTCGTAGCGCCTCGGCTCCGAACACGTGGACGAGGAAGTCGATGGTACGCTGCGCGCCGTTCACCGTCAGGTACGGGGAGACGGAGTTGTATCCTTCTGGTTTGAATGCCATGGCTGTCTGTAGGTCAGGTTCTGTCTGAAAAATCGTTCGAAAAGGGCCGTATCCTGAACGTGATTCCGGATCCAACGACGTGCGGGAGGTCCGAGGAGGGGGCCGGGCGAGGACGCCCGGCTCTTAACCCAGGGCCAGGTCGAGCACCATCATCACCGCGAAGCCGGCCATCGTCGCCATCGTGACGATGTCGATGTTGGCGTCCACCCGCTGGGATTCCGGGATCAGCTCCTCCACGACCACGAAGATCATCGCGCCGGCGGCGAAGCACAGCGCATAGGGCAGCACGTTCTGCATCCGCATGACGAACGCGGCCCCGAGAACGCCGGCGATGGGTTCGACGAGTCCGGACGCCTGCCCGAACAGGAAGCTCTTGGCCCGGCCCATCCCTTCCCGCCGCAACGGCAACGACACGGCCGCTCCTTCCGGGAAGTTCTGGAGTCCGATCCCGATGGCGAGCGCGACGGCGCCGCCGAGCGTCGCCGAGGGCAATCCGGCCGCGACGGCGCCGAAGGCCACGCCCACCGCGAGCCCTTCCGGGATGTTGTGGAGCGTGATCGCGAGCACCAGCAGCGTGCTTCGCTCCCAGGAGGTCTTGATGCCCTCGGGATGCGTCATATCCTTCCCGGGGTGCAGGTGCGGCAGGATCACATCCACCAGCCGCATAAAGATGCCGCCCCCCATGAAGCCGACCGCGGCGACCAGCCACGGCGTGCTGCCCAGGTGTTCGGCCATCTCGATGCCGGGTGCGAGCAGCGACCAGAAGCTGGCCGCGATCATCACGCCGGCGGCGAACCCCATCATCGCATCCATCACCCTGCGATCTACCGACCGCGTAAACACCACGAGCGCCGCCCCCGCCGCCGTCACCCCCCAGGTGAACAACGTCGCCAGAAAAGCCTGCATGATGGGGCTCAGCGCGTCCATGGATTCGATAACGGGTACAAGGGGGCGCGGTGGCGCCACGCCCGGCGAGTTCAACGCTCCACGAGATGCCCCGGGAAGGCCGGCTGCTCGATCTGGTGGGCGATCCCGTCAAAATACCTCCAGGGGCAGAGCCGGGCAAGGCGACCGCTGCGTGTGAAAGGGCCATCGCATGCTCTTCAAACGTGAGCATCGCCCGGTCTGGGAGTATGGAAGTATGGGGGTATGGGAGGTTTTGCGGTAAAAAATGCCCCCATGCACCCAAACTCCCGTACGCTCACGGCCACGACGAGAATGCGATGGCCCTGCTGCGTGTGACGGGAATCCACCATGCCGTCCCACGTTCTTTCCCATCGCCCCTTGACTTACAACCAAATGGTTGTATATTACAGGCATGACTCCTTCCATCGAAGATCGCACGGACCGGCTTTTCCACGCCCTGTCGGACAGGACGCGCCGGGATATCCTGCGGCGCACGCTGTCGGGTGAACACACGATCACCACCCTCGCCGGCGCTTACGACATGAGCTTCGCGGCCGTCCAGAAACACGTGGACGTGCTCGTCCGCGCCGGCCTCATCACCAAGCGCAGGCAGGGGCGCGAAGCCTTCGCCAGCGGCAACGTGGAGGCCATCCGCTCCGCCGAGTCCCTCCTGCGCGAGTTGGAGGCCATCTGGGTGGGCCGCGTCATGCGCATCGATCAACTGCTTGAGGAAGAAGCCCGAAACACGCAGAATCCATCTTCCAACCCCTAGATCCGGAAACCCGCTATGCCTGTAGTCAACATCATCCGCGATGTCGAAAACCTCACCCTCACCATCGTGGCCGAGTTTGCCGCGCCGCCGGCGCGCATCTGGGCGCTGTATGCGGACGCGCGCCAGCTGGAGCGCGTCTGGGGCCCGCCGACCTACCCGGCCACGTTTGTCGACCACGATCTCACACCGGGGAAACGCTCGACCTACTACATGACAGGCCCCGAAGGCCAGAAATTCCACGGCTTCTGGGTGATCACGGACGTCGACCAACCTCATAGCTTCCGCTTCGAAGACGGATTCGCGGATGCCGACTTCAACCACATCCAGGCGATGCCGAGTGCCCGGTGCGCCTATCGCTTCGAGGCCATCCCAACCGGCACCCGCGCCACGTATACCAGCACGTACACCGCGCTGGAGGACCTGGAGAAGGTGCTGGCGATGGGCGTCGAGGAAGGCGCGACCCTGGCGATCAACCAGATCGATGCGCTGCTCGCTGAGGTTGCAGATGAGGCATAACGAGCGCACGCGGGGAGCGCGAGGGGTGTTTGTTCAAGTAGCCCTGTCGCCCTGATTTTTGTGGATCAGGGAGAAGGCTCCTCACGCTGTCGTTTGCAGCGCAGCTGCGCCCCTACGCGCTTTACTCCGTCGACCCGCCGGCCAGGAAACCGTTCACCTCCAGCCAGTGCGTAAAGGCGTCGAACCAGCGGTTGCTGGTGCGATTCGGATTGCCGAGGCCAAACCCGTGGCCGCCATTCTGATACAGGTGAAACTCGACCGGCCGGCCGGCATCGTACCAGGATTTCACCACGCCGAACTGGCCGCGGAAGAGGAAGTCGTCCGAAGCGATCACCGAGAACATGGGCGGGGCGTCCGCCGGCACATCGACCGGGCCCATCCCGCCGTAGATGGGGCCGATAAACGCCAGGTCCATGGTCCTGGAGTGGAGCGTGCTGTGCATGGTGAGGCCGGCGCCGGCGGAAAAGCCGATCATGCCGATCCGGGTGGTGTCGACCCCCCATTCGTCGGCCCGTGCGACAAGCATCGCGTAGGCGGCCTCGGCATCCTCGAGCTGGTCCGATAAATCGGCCGCAGGCGGTCTCGGCGGCGCCTCCTGTCCGGACGTGGCGGCCGTATCCGCCGCCGGCGCCGGACGGGGGCGGTTCATCCACGCGCTGAACTCATCCAGCGACGCCACGGTTGGCCGGAGCCGGTATTTGAGCACAAAGGCGGCCACGCCGCGGTCCGCCAGTGCCTGCGCGACTTCCCAGCCCTCATTGCCCATGGAAAGCCACATGAAGCCCCCGCCGGGCGCCACGATGACGGCCGCCCCGTTGGCCGTACCCGGTTTGGGGAGAAAGGGCGTCAACGTGGCCGCGGAGATGTTGCGCGCCATCGGGTCTCCCCACTGACGAAACCACGACTCGGGCGCGGTCTGTCCCTCGACACCCCCCGTACCGAGCGGAATTGCGTTGGGCTCGGGAGGCGCATCGAGCGGGTAGATGGTCCCGTCCTGCGCGGCGGCGGACGAAGCAAACAGGAATGCGGTGGCCAGCATGGCCAACCGTGTGGCCAGGAATTTTTGGGAGGACCGGTTCATGACGGTGCCCGGTGGAGGCAGTGGTTGACGATACGATTACAGATGCAATGTAAGGTAATGTTTTTACTTTTCCCCGATCGCCAGATAGATCCGGCCGCCGTACAGGTGCGGCGAGCCCTGCAGGTAGCGCCATTCGAAGACGCGGACCATCTTTTTGAGCTCCATCCACACCTGCCGGTTCAGCTCGGCCCGCGCGATCTGTTCGACGAGCCAGGTCTGGGGTACGCGCCGCTCGGCGTACACATCCAGCAAGACGATGCGGCCGCCGGGGGGGAGAAGGTCGACGGTGCGCTCCAGGACGTGCCCCCAATCGGTGAAGGTGGAGAACCCGAGGGCGCACACGGCGCTGTTGATGGTGAACTGATCGCCGACGGCCAGCTGCAGGCCGCCCCGGCTGACGTGGTGGGCGTCCTGCTCGGTCAGGAGCACGTTGCCCCACCCGTGCCGCTCGACGCGCTGCGCGGCCTTGCGGAGCATGCCCTTCGATTCGTCGAGCCCGATGAGGCGGCCGCGCGCGCCGAGCCACGGCGCGATATACGGGAAGTTCTGCCCGGTGCCGCAGGCGAGGTCGAGGACGGTATCGCCCTGCCGCGGGCCGAGGGCGTTCGCCATCTGCCGGCGGGCGTCCCGGTAGAGGGGCTCCAGCGCGAGGTCGTAGACATGCGAGAAGACATCGTACCACATCATCGGCAAACACCCGCACTATGTCGTTCGCTGCGCATCGTCTTTCCGCTCAAATGACCGCAGAGTCGCAGATGAAATCCGGCACGATGCCCGTCGACTCGATGAGGATATCGGCCATGTGCGGCAGTGTATTGCCGGTGAGAACGAGCGCGGTGTCGATGCCGAAATGATTGCCGCCCATGATGTCGGTAGATAACGTATCGCCCACCATCAGGATATCGTTTTTGGTGACCTGACGGTATTTCTGCACGTGCTCGAACGCAAAATTGAACATCTGCGCCTCGGGTTTACCGAATCGAATGAAGGTGCGCCGGACGACGCGTTCCAGGAGGTCGCCCACGGCGCCGATCGACACGGCGATCTGGCCCCTGGCGACCGGGTAGGAGGCGTCGGTATTGGCGACGATGACCGGGATATTGCGGAGTCGAAGCAGATTAACGGCTTTGTTGATGTCATGATTCCAGTCGAACCCCTCATCGTCGAGCAGCACCAGGGCATTGATCTGGTCGGCATCGTTGAGATCCAGATCCTTGATGGAGATGGCCTCGAGGCCCATGGTTTCGATGTAGTGGGCCGACGCCGGCGTGCCGAGATACGCGATCACGCCGGTGCGCACCTTGAAGCGCAGGTAATCGCGCGCGAGCATGCCCGAGGAGACCACCTTCTGTTCGTCGATCTGCGTGATGCCGGCGCGCTGGTAGACCTCGGCCAGCTCCGCCGGCCCGCGCGAGGCGTCGTTGGTGAGGACGAAGAACTCGATGTCGCGCTCGGTGAGGTAATCGAACGTGGCCTTGATCCCTGGCGTCATCCCACGATAGTTTTTCAACACCCCGTAGGCATCAAAAAAGATCACCTTGTAGTCGAGCGCCAGCGTTTTAAACGCGCATCGTTGCATGAGCACATGAGGTCAGAGTAAAGACAGACCCTTTAGCAGGGGATCGGCGTCGAATCGCACATCGACTTCAGGAAAATAACGTGTAAAAGCTTCATTCTGGAGCTGTTCGGCGTAGCGTGGCCTAAAAAAGTGCCGGCCGTATTTTACGACATAGTTGAGAATGAAAAAGCGGTATGCCTCTTTCAGGAACCGAACCTCGTTTGCCGTGAGCGGATAGACCTGGTGGTAGGCCCGAAGAAACAGCATGAACCGCGGCTCCATCAACGTATCGACCACATAGCTGAACGTCGTCCGGTCGCCGATATCGGAGACCACGCGGCTGAAAAAGTAAAAATCGAGCATCCGCGGGGCCATGCGAAACCAGTCGTAATCCCACCGGCTGTACAGCCGGCCATGCTGGTCGAGCGAAAAATTGCCGATGTTCCAGTCGACGAACACGGGCATCTTCAGGAACGAATCGGCATGGCAGGCTTCGCCGTTGCCAAGAAAAAGCCGGCACTGTTCCTTGATCGTGTCCAGGTCGGCGCTGGACGCGTGCTCCCACTCTTCTGTCGTCACCAACGCCAGGAGTTCCCGGATATCCCATTCGAGCGTTTTCGACGAAGGGGGCAGTTCGGGCGTCGCCTCGGCGCAGGCCCGGTGGAATTGGGCCATCTCGCGGGCGAACTGCTCGATCTCCGCCGGCTCCAGCCGCCTCGGGAACCGCTTCCGGATCCTGACCGGATTGTAGAAGACGACCCACACATCGTGCTCGGCATCCCGGTGCCGGTACGTGAACACTTCGCCGTTGCGCCGGAGCGCGCGCGCGAGGAGCCGGGTATAGGGCGGGCCGATCGTCTTGGCGAGGCGGTTGATGATCGTATGATCCTCGCGGAAGTGCTCGTATTTGCCGAAATACGACACCTTGCCCACGACAAAACGCCGGCTGGAGAGCTGGACCTTGTAGACGTGATTGGTGGAGACCTGCGCGCTGATGTCTTCGATCGTCAGTGCCGGCGCCGCGGGATCGTACGCGTTCCAGGCTTCGCGCACGATGCTGAAAAAATCTATCTGAGACATGTTCGATTGCTTTTTGCGGAGGGGAAGATTAAGAAATCTCCGGCCTTCCGTCTGCAATCGAGGGGAAGATTATTTGACGAGCAGGATCGGCGTGGACGTCGCCTGCCCGCCGCCGGCCACGCGAACGAGGTAGAGGCCGCTGGGCAATGCGCTGCCGTCCACCTCCAGCTGCTGCTGGATGCCGGCGGAGGCAGCGCCGTCGAACAGCGTGCGCACCAGCCGGCCCGTCGCATCGTAGAGATCGGCGCGCACCGGCCCCGCCTCGCGGAGGACGAAACGCACCGTGGTCGACGGGTTGAACGGATTGGGGTACGCCGGCTCCACACGGAGCGCCGCGTCGGGAGCCAGGTCGACGCCGAGTTCGGGGGAATACGCGAAGGCCCCGTCGAAGTCGATCTGCTTCAGGCGCACCCGATACCGGCCCGGCGCCAGGCCGTCGATCCGGTAGCTGTAGGCGGCGGGTTCGGCGGTGGTCCCGGCGCCGGCGACAAAGCCGGCGGCCTCGAAGGCGCCGGTGCCGGCGAGTTGGACCTCGAAGCCGGCGTTGTTCTGCTCGCCGGCGGTCCGCCAGCTCAGAAGAATCGCCTCGCCGTCCGCCAGGGCCTGGAACGCCACGAGCGACACCGGGAGCGGCGTGTCGTCGCCCTCGATCACATCCACATACTGGTTGACGGGCACGTTCTCGTATTTGTTGACGATCCCCGACGGCCACTCCACGACGAGCGTCGACACCACCTTCGCGTCGCCCAGGCCGAAGTGCACGCGCAGACTGCTCTGGCTGTAGTCCGACCCACTGCTCACATCGCGGCGCTGCCGCACCTCCTTGCCGTTGATGGTCGCGATGGCGGTGACGCGGGCGCCGATCCCCCAGTCGTTCGAGATGTCGCCGACGAGGCGGAGGCTGATCCAGTTGTTCTTGCCGCCGGTATTGCGGTACATGAAGTTCGCCTCGCCGTCGTTGGCGACGAAGAGATCCTGATAGCCGTCGCGGTCGTAGTCCGCCCAGGCGCCGGAGACCGACGTCCCCTTGTCGAACGAGATGGGCTCCTTGAGGGCCGGCTCGAAGGCGCCGCCCAGGTTGAGGTAGAGCCGGCTCGTGCCTTCTCGAACGGCGACGAACACGTCCTGATCGCCATCGTTTTCGACGTCCGCCCACGCCGAGCCGTATCCGCCGATGCGATCCGACACGAGGGGGTCGTTAAGGACCGGCTCGAACTGGCGGTCGCCCTTGTTGATGAAGAGGCGGTTGCTGCCGGCCTGGTTGGTGGTGAAGAGGTCGAGGTCGCCGTCGTTATCCACATCCACCCATGCGCAACTGAGCGTGATGCCGCCGCTGTTCACGATGGGCGATTCGAGTTCCTTCTCGAATTCGAGGTTGCCGATGTTCCAGTAGAGGTAGTCGTTCTGGTTGATGAGGTTGCCGACGAAGAGGTCCTGATCCCCATCGTCGTCGGCGTCGCCCCAGCAGACGGCGGCCGAGTCGCCGAAATCCTTGACGACGACGCCATCCTGAAAGCTTTTGAACGCGCCGGGGCCGTTGTTGCGCATGAGCACGTTCGGGAAGTCGCCCGGTGTGCTGAAGAAGACGTCGAGGTCGGTGTCGTTGTCGTAGTCGGCGATCCCCGAAAACCGGTAGTTGTCCTTTTCGGAAATGAGCCCGTTGTCGGTGACCTTGACGAGGGTCCCTTCCTTGTTGAGGTAGAAGAAGGAGGGCTGGTTGAGGTTGGTAATGAGCAGATCCAGATCCCCATCGTTATCCGAGTCGAACCACCGGCTGCTGGCGGATTCGCCGGCGTCCTGTTTCGGGAAGGCGTCCTCGATCCATTTGAATTCGCCCTGCCCGAAGTTGGCGAACAGCATGTTCTGCTGGGAAAACCAGTTGGTGACGACGAGGTCCTCGTAGCCGTTGCCGTCGTAGTCGCCCCAGCTCCCGCCGCTGGAACTGGTTTCGGGATCCGTTATGGCGGAGGGGAATGCGCGCTCGAACTGCTGGGCATGCGCGGCGAGGGGCAACAGGAGGAAGGACAGACAGATCAGGCGCCACGTGGGATTCATCGGCGTCGGTCGGGATTGGTGAACGATAGCGAGCGGCCCCGGCCGAACCGGGGCACGAGAGCGGGGGCAAGATGGAATGCGTAGAACCTACAACAATTCCGCCATTCTCGCATAACCGTCCGGCGCAACGTCGTCTGGAGCCGGCATGAGGCCGCACCGTGCGCTAGTCGAAAACGGCCCCCGGATCGTCGGGCCGGATGGCGTTGGCTTCGAGGATGGCGAGGTATTCCTGTTCGAAGCGGCGTTTCCCGTGATGCGCACGCTGGTTGGCGATGTATCGGACGAGACGCGTCAGGCCGGGCCGGCCTACAGAGAAGATGCTGTACCCCTTTTGCCACGCGAAATCACTCAACTCCGGGATGACGCGTTTGATCGTTATCGACGACCCTCCCTTGACGAATCGGGCCACCTCGCTGGGAGGCATCCGGGCCGGCGCACGGACCAGCACATGGACGTGATCATCGACGCCGCCGATTTTGATCGGCGTGAGTCCGTTGGATCGAGCGGCCTCCGCGATCAGGGCCCAGACGTGTCTTTCGAAGCGCGCCGAGATGCGCGGCTCCCGATATTTGGTTGCGAAGACGACATGGTAATAGAGGCAGGAATAGGCGTGCGCCATGATGTTGGGAGGATGGGGTGCGGCTTTATCCTTCCAGACACATTTTGGGGTCGCGGCATACCTCGTCGGATGCGTTTGAGGCGTTTGCGCCGAGGCCTCGATGACAAAGATTGCGTGCTCGGGGCGAAAACAGCGCCCCCACGCTGAAGCATGGAGGCAACCCAACTCGTCGGGCGATCTCCACACCGGGGCGACTAGGACTAGGAGGCACCTGGGTGAAGCGGGAACGCTAGAAGCCTCGCTGAGACCTCCATGGCTAAGATTGGTCGCTAGTGGAAATGAAAACGACGCCCCCACGCTGAAGCATGGGGGCTCAGGCATGCTTCAACGGTGCGGCTATGCTGCCGCGCAGACCATTTCGCCCGCGCAATCGATGAGGGCGTCGTTTCCCCACGCTTCAGCGTGGGGGGCAGCGCACCTAGTATGGCACGCCACACCGGGGGCATTGCCGAGGCCTCCAGGCGAAGCATGGGAGCGGCCGGCGGATATTCCCTATCTTAACGCCCTCCACCCATCCAGACGACGCCATGTCCAACCGCACCCACAACCTCTCCGAAGCACTCCACGCCTACCTGCTCGATGTCTCCCTGCGCGAGCCGGATGTCATGCGCCGGCTCCGCGAGGCCACGGCCACGCAACCTGACGCCGCGATGCAATCCGCCCCCGAGCAGGTGCAGTTCATGCAGCTGCTCGTGAAAATGCTCGGGGCCCGACGCACGCTCGAGATCGGCGTCTATACAGGATACAGCGCTCTAGGCGTCGCCCTGGCGCTGCCCGACGATGGCCGGCTCGTGGCGTGCGATGTCAGCGAAACGTACACGAGCGTCGGCCGCCCCTTCTGGGAAGAAGCCGGCGTGGCGCACAAAATCGACCTCCACCTCGCGCCGGCCGTCGACACGCTCGATGCCCTCCTGGCCGCCGGCCAGGCCGGCACGTATGATTTCGCGTTCATCGACGCCGACAAGTCGGGCTACGACGCCTATTACGAGCGCTGCCTCCAGCTCCTCCGCCCCGGCGGACTGATCGCCCTCGACAACATGCTGCGCCGCGGACGGGTGCTGGACATCCAAGATGAAGACACCCGCGCCATCGATCGCCTCAGCCGCAAACTGAAAGGGGACGAGCGCATCGATCTGTGCCTCGTCCCCATCGCCGATGGCATGACCATGGCGCTGAAACGATAAAGGCGCGTCTGGCGCGCCTTTATCGTCCAGGTCTCAACCGTTCATTCGGTCGCCTCGCCGGCCTGTGCCGGCATCAGCACCTCCGGGTGCGCCTTCAGCTCCTCGAAGAACCGCTGGCCGAGCAGCTTGTGGCCCAGCGCGTTCGGGTGCGTATCCCACGGCGCGAGCTGGATCTGGCTCTCGTCGGTGTACTCGTCGAACACGCCGATCAGCGACCACATGTGCTCGAAGCCGGCATCGCGCGCGATCTGGCTCCAGCGCTGGTATTCTTCCTTGTTTTCCTTCCCGTTTTCGCGGTGACCGAGCGTACGCGGGATAAAGAGCCAGACCGGCGTCGTGCCCTGCTCGCGGAAGGAGGCGAGGATCCTGTCGTAGCCCCAGCGCACGAGGGCATCCTCGAGCGGGTCGAGCCGGCGCTGCTGCTCGGAATGCACCATGTCGCGCGTCACGCCGGCGTCGTCGATGAACTTCTGGAGATCGGGAGGCAGCGCGACCCCGTCGTTGTAGATCTTCAACAGGTTGGTGACCGTGCGGCTGCCTTCGCCGGCGTGCGTCGTGATGAACGCGTAGTCGATATCGAACTTCGGCATTTTCTCCTCGGCGATCATCACGTACTGGATCACCGTGTAGCCGCCCACCGAGAAGTTCATCATCTCATACTTCAGTCCGCTCTCGGGGCTGTACTCGGCGTTGAGATGATCCTCCGCCACCTGCTCGAACACCTGGTTGTTCTTTACGCCCCATCCCATTTCGTACGACTTGCCGAGCATGGCCATGCGCACCGTGTTCGCCGGCTTCTCCAGCGTGTACTCCTGGTCGCGCATCCGCCACTGGTTCGTCGAAAGCGGCGCGCGCTTGAAGACGGTTTTGATCGACGGGAAAAGCTCTTCGAACAGCAGCGTGTTCGTTTCCTGCGCCACGCCGGCGGGCACCATGCCCTTCCAGTCGGCCGGACGCTTGTCGCGGCTCTCCCAGAGGCGGGACATGTGGACGCGGTTGTCCAGCAACTGCTCGTAATAGCCGCGTTCCTGGACCTCGTCGTCGTGGATGCTGAGGCGGTCCGCCTGCAACGATGCGATGAACGCCGCCGGCTTCAGGCCCAGCTGGTGGTTCACCGTCGGCTGGCCGACGAGGAAGACCGCGATGATGCCGGCGCTCGTGAACAGGGCGGTGCGCATGAACGACGTCTTCCGCTCGTCGAACACGAAGCTCCAGCCGCGATGCTCGAGGTAGAAATAAAGCACGAGGATGGCGAACAGTCCGAACAGCGCCAGCCCGAGCAGGCCGAACTCGCTGGCGGGGCTGTTGGCGGCCTGCTTCATGACCGTCCACCACTCGCCGGCGGAGTCGCTGCTCCAGAACGACCACATAAGGCCGAGAAACACGAACGTCGACACCGTGCGGAGCGCCAGCCGCGCCGTCGCGCCGAAATCCCATCCCTTCGCGCTGAGCGATTTGCCCTTCTTGCCTCTCTTGGCTTCCCAGACGGAGTTGATGGCCACCATCACCCCGAGGACGCCCCAGTAGACGCCGTCCACCACCGTGATCGGGAACGCGCCCTGCAGCCAGAACCACTGGTACGAATGCAACAGCCAGGTGCAGGCGAACACCACGATGGTCGAGAACACCAGCGCGGTCGTCTCGCCCCAGTGGCGCACCCGCATAAACACCGGGTAGAAGAACATCTTCATCATGAAGTCCTTCCAGTAGATGTTGATGCGCCGCCAGTAGTCGTTGAACCCGGAAGCGAGGAAATACAGCTTGTGCGTCTCGGGCAGGTTGAAGCCGAAGAGGCACATCATCCCCACGATGAGGTGGAAGAGGCCCGAGATGCGGAGATAGAGCAGGTAGCTTGAAACGATAAAGAGCAGCACGCCGCCCAGATCCTGGATGCTCGCTACCGACGGACTCATGTGGTAGTAGACGATCCGGTACATGATCAGGTGAAAGACGCCGCGGAACATCCACAGCACGCCTTTCTGGTAGATCGTGATGTCTTCCTTGTTGTAGTAGGTCCGCCGGAAGGTGATGTAATCGACGATCGGATAGAAGGGGAAGATGATGTTCGGCATCTGGAAAAAATACGTCAGACGCTCCCAGATGGACACCTTTTTCTTCTCATTGCGCATGTCGTACAGGTACAGCGCCATGCGGAACATGAACATCGACCCGAGGATCGCGAGCGTGATGGCGATCGGTTCGGGCGCGGTCAGCCACGCGCCTCGGAAGAGCACGAGCACGACGCCGACGGCGCTCAGCAGCGTGACGCGCATCCAGTAGGGGATGGGCAGATGCGCGAGCCCGATCATGCCGAGCGAGATGCCGACGAGCCAGGCGCCGTTCGCCACGCCGAAGACCATGACGATAGCCGCGACGGTCAGGCCGAAGAAAAACGGCATCCGCCAGGTGCGAGGCAGCCAGGCGTGGACGACGAAGCCGCCGAAGACGAGCGTCAGCAGGTCCTGCAGACCGCTGCTTTCCTCGATCTTGAACAGGCGGATGACCAGCAACACCAGGCCCAGTTGCAGCGTCACGACGGCGAACTGCACCAGGTTCATCGGCCGCGCCATCGCCGCGAGCTGGGCGAGGAAGGAGGCATTGCCGGCGGAGGCGCCGCTTGCGCTGTCAGCTACCGTTTTTGCTTGCTTCAGCATGACTCTATTTCGTTACGGCCTGCGCGGCCTTATTCAGTTCCTGTGCGATGGGCGCACATGGGGGGTAAAGATCATTCCTGCGCGACGGGCGTGTCCGCCGCGAGGGGGACCAGCGTGGGGCGCGCTTTTAATTCGTTGTAGATCCGCTCGGCGATCAGGCGATGGCCGCGAACGTTCGGGTGCTGGTCGTACGAGGCGAGCTGCACCGCATCGGTCTTGTGTTTGCCGTACGCGCCTTCCATGTTGATCAGCGTGAAGCCGGCGTCCTCCACCATCTTGCTGAGGATGCCGTACCATTCGGGGTCAATGCCGCCCGTCTCCCGCGTCGTGGGCACGAAGAGCGCGATCGGCGTGACGCCGTGCGCCCGGCAGGCCTCGCCGATCCGCTCGAAGCTCCAGCGCAGGATGTCCTGCGAAAAGGGTTTGAGCCGGGCGCGGATCTCGCTCGCTTCCATGCCGGCCTTCGCGCCGGACTTCACGATCAGCTCCTGCAGGAACGGATAGCCGGTGTCGCGGCCCTCCTGCACGATGTTTTCCAGCTGCATCAGCATCCGGCGCTCTTCGGTCGAGTACAGCGCGTACATCACGGCGTCGGGCTGGAAGCCAAAGACCTTGTTTTCGGCCACCGGCACGTTCTGCAGCGGGCTGTAACCGCCCACGGCGAAGTTCATCACCTCGTAACGCCCGGGCTCGCCGGCGTTCAGGAGGTCTTCCAACACGTTCTCGTAGGTGCTCGAGTCCGCCACGCCGGCGCCCTGCTCGTAGGATGCGCCCAGCAGCGCGATGCGGTAGACGCCCTCGGGCTTCTCGAGCCGGTAGGGCCGGTCGCGCATCCCCCATTCGTTGGTGACGAACGGCGCGTTCTTGAACTCGCCCGTGTACCCGGAAAGCAGCTCGTACATGAGCACGCCCTCACCCGGCTTGACGAGATCCGACTCCATGATCGGCGCCCACTCTTCCGGCGCCTGCTGCTGCTGCGACCACGACAGCTGCGACGTGTAGCCGCGGTTGTCCATCAGCCCCTCATAATAGCCCCGCTCCTCGATCGCGGCGTCGCGGGCGTTGAGCCGCGACTCCTGGAGCGATACGATGAACGACGCGGCGTCCTCGCCGGCGCGCTCGTAGACCTGGGGCATGCCCACGCCCACCAGCACCAGCGCCATCAAACCCGTACGGCTCGCCACCGTCGTGAAGCTCATCCCCCGCTCCTCGAAAAACGGACTCCAGCCCTTCGCCTCCAGCACGTCCAGCACCACCAGCACCACGTACAGGCCCGCCAGACCGCCCAGCAGCAGCAGCCACTCGCCCGCGCCGCTCGTCCCCGCCTGCTTCATCATGCCTACCCACTCGCTCACCGAGTCGCTGCTCCAGAACGACCACATCAACCCCAGAAACACAAACGTCGACACCGTCTTCAGCGACAGCTTTCCAGCGCACCGCGCAGCGTCCACCTTCTGCTCAGGCTCTTCCCCTTCTTCGTTCCGCTCACCGACTCCCCACACCGAGTTGATCGCCACCAGCACGCCCAGAACGCCCCAGTACACCCCGTCCACCGTCGTCAGCGGAAAGTCTCCCTGAAGCCAGAACCACTGGCAATGAGTGCAGCCACGCACGCGAACACCACCACCGTCGAAAACACCAGCGCCGATGTTGCCCCAGTTCCTCACCCGCATGTACACCGGGTAGAAGACAGCTCACCATGAAGTCCTTCCAGTAGATGCTGATCCGGCGCCAGCAGTCGCTGAGCTTCGAGGCCAGCAGGGCAGCGCTTGTGCGTCTCCGAAGGTTGAAGCCGAAGAGGCACATCAGCCCCACGATCAGGTGGAACAGACCCGAAACACGCAGAGGTACAGCAGGTACGCGCTCACGATGAAGAGCACCACGCCCCCAGACCCTGGATGTCTTCCACCGCCGGCGTGAAGTAGTAGCACACCACCCGGTACATCAGCAGGTGGATCACGCCACGGAGCATCCACAACACCCCTTCTGGTAGATCTCGTACGCGTCACGGTCGTAGTACGTCCGCTCGGAACGTGATGTAGTCCACGATCGGGTAGAAGGGAAACACGAGGGCCCGGAAGCTGAAAGTAGGCCCAGCCGCTCGAAGAGCGTCGCCGGTTTCTTCTTCGTTGCGCATGTCGTAGAGGTAGAGCGCCATACGGAACATGAACATCGAGCCCAGGATCGGCAGGATCGCCGTCGACCACGACGTCGTAGTAGCCCGCCATCATCACCGTCAGCCTCAAGTGCCGGCCACCACGATCAGCGCGATGCGCGCCTGGTAGTCGATCGGAAGGTGCGCCAGAAGGATCAGGCCCAGCGACAGGCCGATCAGCCACACCGCGTTGAAACCGCCGAATACCGCCACGATGCTCACCCACGTGAGGAGCACATAAAACGGCTGGCGATAGCCGATCGGCAAAAAGGCATGGATGACGAAGCCGCCCAGAACAACGGGCAGGATGCGGTGGAAACCGGTCGTCTCCTCGACGCCGAACAGCCGAATCGCGAAGAGCACCAGGGCGAGCTGGACGGTGACGACCACCATCTTGCCGAGCTGCAGCTCGCTCGCAAGCGCCGGCGCCTGGCGCGACAGCGCCATGGCCCGCGGCGACGCGCCGCCCATGCTTTCGACTACGGCTTTGGCTAACTTCAACATGATCGTTCGTGACGATAAGGGGTTCGGGTCAGGATGGGCGTGCCTGGGATGTATGCGCGAAACGCGGACGCAGGACGCCAGAGCCCTCCATTATTGGCCGGCGCTCGTCTGCATCGGGGCGCCCGCCTGCAGATCGGGTTGCGCGAGCAGCTGATCGTACAGCACGTCGGCGATCAACCGGTGGCCTTCGCGGTTCGGGTGGGCGTCCCACGGCGCGACGACCAGGCCTTCTACGTCGTGCCCGTCGTAGGCCGTCCGCAGATCGACAAACCGCAGACCGAGGCGATCGGCGAGACCGCGCAGGAAGACGATCTCGTTGTCCTCGAACGGCCGGCGCGTGTTCGGCAGGCACACCAGCACCGGCACCGCGCCATGCTCGCGGCTCAGTTCGGCGATCCGGGCATAGCCCTTCTCGACCATCTCCTCGCCGCGCGTGAAGAGCAGCCGGCGCGCCTCGGGGCGATCCATCTGCGAGGTGACGCCCAGCTCGTCCAGGATCTGGCGGATGTAGGGGACGTCGATCTGCTTGCCGTCCAGCACCGCCGGCAGCAACCGCTCGATCGTGCGGCGCACCTCTTCGGGCTGCACCACATACAGCACCGCGTCGGGCGCGAAGGCAAAAACTTCGTTCTCGAGGACGGCGACCTGCTGCCCGAGGCCGTAGCCGCCGACCGAGAAGTTGAGGATTTCATACGTCGCCGCCGAGTCCGCACCCGTCCGGGCGTTGAGGCGGTCTTCCACCAGCGTCTCGAACGTCTCGCCGTCGGCCACGCCGGCGCCCATCACGTAGGAAGCGCCCAGCAACGCCATCCGGTAAGCGCCTTCCGGCTTCTCACGGGTATAGTCCTGATCGCGCATGCCCCACTGGTTCGTGCTCAGGTTCGCATGCTTGAACTGCATGTGCACGCTGGGCCGGAGCGACCAAAGGCGGATGTCCTCGCGCAGGTCGACGGCGTCCGTCTCGTAGATCTCCTCCCAGCCTTCCTGCTCCTGTTGCGTCTGCGCGCCGAACAGGCCCGAGGTGTAGCTGTCGTTCGACATGAGGTTCTCGTAGTAGCCCCGCTCCAGCTGGGCCTGATCCCGGGCGTTGAGCCGGCTGCCCTGGAGCGAAGCGATCACGGACGCGGCGTCCTCGCCGGCGCGCTCGTAGACCTGGGGCATGCCCACGCCCACCAGCACCAGCGCCATCAAACCCGTACGGCTCGCCACCGTCGTGAAGCTCATCCCCCGCTCCTCGAAAAACGGACTCCAGCCCTTCGCCTCCAGCACGTCCAGCACCACCAGCACCACGTACAGACCCGCCAGACCGCCCAGCAGAAGCAGCCACTCACCCGCGCCGCTCGTCCCCGCCTGCTTCATCACGCTCACCCACTCGCTCGAGTCGCTGCTCCAGAACGACCACATCAATCCCAGAAACACGAACGTCGACACCGTCTTCAGCGACAGCTTCCGCGCTCCGCGCAGCGTCCACCCCTTCTGCTCAGGCTCTTACCCTTCTTCGTTCCGCTCACCGGACTCCCACACCGAGTTGATCGCCACCAGCACGCCCAGAACGCCCCAGTACACCCGTCCACCGTCGTCAGCGGAAAGTCCCTGAAGCCAGAACCACTGTACGAGTGCAGCAGCCACGTGCACGCGAACACCACCACCGTCGAAAACACCAGCGCCGGGATGTTGCCCCAGTTCCTCACCCGCATGTACACCGGGTAGAAGAACAGCTTCATCATGAAGTCCTTCCAGTAGATGTTGATCCGGCGCCAGTAGTCGTTGAAGCTCGAGGCCAGAAAGTAGCGCGCTTGTGCGTCTCCGGAAGGTTGAAGCCGAAGAGGCACATCAGCCCCACGATCAGGTGGAACAGACCCGAACACGCAGATACAGCAGGTACGCGCTCACGATGAAGAGCACCACGCCCCCCAGACCCTGGATGTCTTCCACCGCCGGCGTGAAGTAGTAGTACACCACCCGGTACATCAGCAGGTGGATCACGCCACGGAGCATCCACAACACCCCCTTCTGGTAGATCTCGTACGCGTCACGGTCGTAGTACGTCCGCCGGAACGTGATGTAGTCCACGATCGGGTAGAAGGGAAACACGATGTTCGGAAGCTGGAAAAAGTAGCTCAGCCGCTCGAAGAGCGTCGCCGGCTTCTTCTCGTTGCGCATGTCGTAGAGGTAGAGCGCCATACGGAACATGAACATCGAGCCCAGCACGGCGATGATCCCGCCCGACCACGTCGTTTCGACCCAGCCGGCCCGGAATGCCGTCAGCACCGCCGAGACGCCGACGATGAGCGTGATCCGGATCCACATCGGCGCCGGCAGGTGGGCGAGCGCGATGAGCAGCAGCCCGATCACGATCAGCCACGAACCGCCGATCACCCCGAAAAGCAGCCAGATGCCGGCCAGCGTGAGGCCGACGAAAAACGGCTGGCGCCACCGCTCCGGCAGCCAGGCGTGGATGACGAAACCGCCGAAGATGATCGGCAGGAGGTGCTGAAACCCGAATCCGTTTTCAATCTCGAAAATCCGGATGGCGAAGAGCACCAGCGCGAGCTGGGCGGTAACCACCACGAACTTCAACCCGGAGGCCTTGACCTGTTCGATAAACGAGACGCCGGCAAGCGGAGCGGCGGTCGAATCTGCTAGTTTTCCAATCATGGCTTAGGGGCCCTGGACGTGGGATAGTACGCGAAGGCGGCTTGCGCTATGGGAAAAAAGACGAGATCCCAGTATAGCCACGTCGCGTAGCGCGGCCGTACGGATATCGACCCAACTGTACCGTCGCCAATTGGCGCAAGGGGCGATGCGGTTTTGGCGCGGAACGATGGGAGATGGAGGGTGACCGACGATCGGCCCGGCCCTCCTAAAGACCCAGCTCGGCGGCGATGGCGGACCGCTGGACGTCGTTGCTGCCCGAATAGAAGGTGCCCCCGATGCTGTCCCGCACCAGGCGCTCCATATTCGAAGCCGCCAGATACCCTTTGCCGCCCATGATCTGGACGGCATCGAGCGAGGCTTTTACATACGCTTCGCTCACAAAAACCTTGTTGACCGACGCCGAAAGCGCCGCCTCTTTCGGGCGCTGGTCGAGCGTCCATGCGGCCCGGTACGTGAGGAGCCGCGCGGCCTCGACGCGCATTTTCATATCGGTGATCTTGTGGGAGACCGACTGATATTTGCTGATCGCCTTGCCGTCGGCCTTCCGGGCGCGCGCATAGGCGATAGTTTGATCGAGCATCGTCTGCATCTGGCCGACCTGGCCGGCCGAGAGCAGGCTCCGCTCCCACGTCATCGCGTGGTCGAACACGGCCACGCCCCCGCCCACCTGGCCGAGGACGGCGCCGGCGTCCACGCGGACGTTGTCGAACACCAGGCTCCCCACCTCGGCGGTGTGCAGCCCCATCGTGTCCATCGCCGGCCCACGCTGGATGCCGGCGGTTTCGACATCCAGCACAAAGGCTGTTATGCCGCCTTCCGCGCCTTTTTCAGCATCCGTGACGGCATACACGATCACCACATCGGCCACCGGCGCATTCGTCAGCAGCGTCTTTTCACCGGTGATAACGTAGCCGTCGCCGTCGGCCACGGCGGTGGTCGCCAGGTCGCTCCAGCTCGAACCCACCGGCTCGGCCATCGCGCTCGTGGCGATCCGGCTGCCGTCGCTCAGCCCGGGCAGGAAGCGCTGCTTCTGCGCCTCCGTCCCGAACGCCACGAGCGGCACCTGGCACGAAAGCAGATGCGTGCTCAGCGCCATCAACAGGCCCTGGTCCTCGATGGCGAGGCCCAGCCCTTCCAGCGCCATGGCGGTGCCGAGGGCGTCATACCCCTTGCCGCCATAGGCTTCCGGCACGACGAGCCCCGGGATGCGCTGCGCGCCGCACGCCTGCCACAGCGCGCGGGAAAACACGTGCCCGCGGTCGCGTTCGGCAAACGAGGCATCCTTCAGCTGCTGTTTCGCAAACGCTACAATCTCCTTCTGAAGCTGCTTGTGCTCCTTCGTGGGTGCTACATCCATTATTAATCGAGCTCTTTGAGTGCCTGATAATTAATCTTGTCCGTCGACGTCTTCGGCAGGGACGGCAGCGACGAGAATCGATCCGGAATCATATACTTCGGCAGGTTTTCCGCGCAGAATCGCTTCATTTCAATAATGCCGCGCGGCTTCCCGTCCGACCAGCTCAAAAACGCCTTGATGAGGGTGCCGTTTTCGGCGTTCGGCAATGCGACGACCGCCGCTTCGGTGGCCGCCGGGTGCC
The DNA here is from genome assembly GCA_041391505.1 of Rhodothermales bacterium. NCBI lineage: Bacteria > Pseudomonadati > Rhodothermota > Rhodothermia > Rhodothermales > Rhodothermales bacterium. Next base: position 2,987 of record JAWKNW010000012.1, on the reverse strand, counting down.
GATACAGCGCGGCCTCGATTTCGCCGAGTTCCACGCGGTAGCCGTTGCGCTTGACCATGCGGTCGCGCCGGCCGACAAAGATGAACACGCCGCCTTCCTCCTCGCGGACGATGTCGCCCGTGCGGTACCAGCGCGTACCCTCCGCATCCACGAAATAGGCCTCGGCCGAACGCTCGGGCAGGTTCCAGTAGCCCTGCATCACCGATCCGCCGGTGATCAGCAGCTCGCCTTCCTCGCCCACGGGCACGATCGTGTTGTCGGTATCGACGACGATCGCCCGGTCGTTTTCGCAGACGGGGCCGATCGGGAAGGGATCGACCTGGGTGTCCGGAATCGTCGCCGGCAGCTTGTAGTAGGTGCAGACGTTCGTCTCGGTCGGCCCGTAGAGGTTGTAGTACTCCGGATGCGGCCACCGCTCGAGCAGGGCGCGCAGGTGCTTGATCGGGAAGACCTCGCCGGCAAAAAATACGACCCGCATCGCGCTGAAGTCGTGGCTCTCCAGGTTGCCGTACTCCACCAGGAGGCGCAGGATCGACGGGGTGGAATACCACACCGAGATCTTGCGCTCCGCCGCCATCGGGCCGAGACGCGCCGGCGTCTTGCCCAGCTCCTCGCCGATGAGGATCAGCGTGCCGGCGTGCAGCATCGGCACGTAGATGTCCAGGATCGACAGGTCGAAGTGGAACGGCGCGTGCGACGAAAACCGGTCGTCTTCCGTGAAGCCAACCGTTTCCGACGTCCACCGCACGAAGCTCAGCGCGCTGGCGTGGGTGTGGATGACGCCCTTCGGCTTGCCCGTCGAGCCCGACGTGTACAGGATGTACGACAGGTTCTCGATGGACGGCTGCGCCGGCTGGTCGCCGGATTTCGCGACCGCGACCAGGCTCACCGGAAGCGCGAAGCCATCCAGGAAAGACAGCGGCTCGACCGTGAGGGTGTAGCTGTCGTCGAACTCCGCCTTCAGCCCCTCGATGAGGTCGTTGGCCACGACGATGCCTTTGACGGCGCAGTCCTGGAAGATGAACGCGTTGCGGCGTGGCGGCGCCCCGGGATCGACGGGCACGTAGGCGCCCCCCGATTTCAGGATGCCGAACACCGCCGTGATGGACGCGATCGACTTCGGCACGTAGATGCCTACACGGTCGCCGTTTTGTACGCCGATGCGGGCCAGCGCCTCTTTCAGGCGGTCTGCGTTGGCGTTGAAATCGCCATAGGAGACCGCGTTATCCCGCTCGGGATCTTCCACGGCCGTGTGCCCGGGCCGGCGAGCCGCCGAACGCTCGAGCAGGCCGTGCAGGGTGTCGTGATGGGTCTGCATGCCTTACTTCTTCGAGAGAACAAACGACGTGATTTCTTCCAGGGTGTCGAGGTTGTCCGAGTTCATCTCGTTGGCCTGGACCTGGATGTCGAATTCTTCTTCGAGGAACGTTACCAGCTTCAGGGTGGAAATCGAATCAATGATGCCGCCGGAGATGAGCGGGGTGTCGTATTCGAGCGCGCTCGGGTCTTCGCCGGGCAAGAACGTATCGAGGATAAAACGCTTCACCGGCTCGGTGATTTCGTCGATATGCGCTTGCTGGATATTCGCTGCAGCCATGGTAAACTCCGTATGGTTATTGCGTGATGGTGAACTAATAAAACAGGGATTCGTCAGGGTTGGTGTCTGTCAGAGGATGCGCAAAAACGACCTTGCATCACGTCATCGAGACGCCGGCGCGACGTGTCGGTACGCCGGTTTAGCCATCATTTCACGTTAGAGCGAGGTTCAAAACAGGCCGCCGTATCGTGCATTGTAGACCGATCATACTGGTTGTGAGTATCGGTCGATGACCGTTTCTTTAAAACGTGAGGCCCGTCAGCGCGCGGTCTGGGGAGATGCGCCGAGCTTCAATTCGTCGCTGTGCTCGACAAGGACGTCGTACAGGCGATCGGCAACCACTTCATGTCCGATTTTGCTCAGATGCGTGTCCCAGGGTCGCAATTGCACCTCATCGGCGGTGCGTCCCCGGTAGGGTTCGTCGATCATGAGCGTCGGGATGCCCGTCTCCTCCAGAATGCGGATCAGATCGGGTGCGCGCTCGGGATCGAGTCCGTTAATCTCTTCTGTGGTCGGAACGTAGAGGACCACCAGCGGAATACCGCGCTCGATACATTTCCGGTTTAGCTCCTCGAGGCTCCATTTCAAGATCTCTTCACCGTGCGGATCGAGCAGCCGGCGCAGTTCGGACTGCTGCATGTCCGGCTTGACGCCGAGACGGGTGAACAGCTCGCTCAGGTAGGGGTATTCGATGGCCCGCTTCTGCTTGATCATGCGCTCGATCTGCATCAGCATGCGCCGTTTTTCGGTGGAGTGGATGGCGTAGTAGACGGCGTCCGGCTGGAAGTCGAACGCTTTCTTTTCGGCCACCACGAGATTCTGCACGGGGCTGTAGCCGCCGACCGAGAAGTTGAGGATCTCGTAGCCGGCATAGGCGCCGCCGGCGAAATTCTGGTTGAGGCGGGCTTCGACGATGGCCTCGTAGGTCTCCTCCTCGGTGACGCCCGAACCCTGCTCGTAGGAGGCGCCCAGCATCGCGATCCGATAGACGCCCTCCGGCTTCTCCTTCGTGTACTCCTTGTCGCGCATGCCCCACTGGTTGGTGCGGAACGGCGCCTCTTTCTCCATCCCGTCGTAGTTCGGGATCAGTTCGTACACCAGGAGCCCTTCGCCGCGGCGGATGGCCTCGGAGTTCATCGTGGCCTTCCAGTTGTCCGGCCGCTGCACTTCGGCGGCCCAGGCCAGCTGCGACGTGTAGCCGCGCGCATCCATCAGGCCTTCGTAGTACCCGCGGTCGGCGATGTCCTGGTCGCGGGCGTTGAGGTGGGTCGACTGCAGCGAGACCACGACTTCGGCCGCCTGCTCGCCGGCGCGCTCGTAGACCTGGGGCATGCCCACGCCCACCAGCACCAGCGCCATCAAACCCGTTCGGCTCGCCACCGTCGTGAAG